>JAYSRZ010000568.1:0-23386 GCA_043720775.1 Variovorax sp.
AGGTTGAACATTCTGCAAAGAAGCTGCCCAGCCCACACCGCAACTGATGCACAAGGCCTGGGATTAGTCTAAAACTCACTAGGAATTTCACCATCGCTACCGCACCGTACCGGCCGCCCATTATTCGGCCACCGCGCCCGCCGCGCCCCTCGCGCTACTCTCGTGAAGAGCGCAAACACCGTCTTAACCGCGAGATCATGGCGCCTGAAGTGCGCGTGATTGGCCCCGAGGGCGAACAGATGGGTGTGATGAGCATGCAAGAGGCTTTGCGTGCAGCCAATGATTTTGATGTGGATGTGGTCGAGACGGTCGCGACCGCTCAGCCACCCGTTGTGCGCCTGATCGACTATGGCAAATTCAAATACCAAGAGCAAAAGCGCGAGGCAGAAGCCAAGTCCAAGCAAACGGTGATTGAAGTCAAAGAAATCAAGCTGCGCCCAGGTACGGATGAGGCGGATTTCCAAGTCAAGATGCGCAACATCAAACGCTTTTTGGATGAAGGCGACAAAGTCAAAATCACGCTCCGCTTTCGTGGCCGCGAGATCACCCACCAAGACATCGGCATGGCTCAGCTTGAGCGCATCAAGAGTGATTTGGGCGATTTGATTTCGGTGGAGAGCATGCCTAAGTTAGAGGGCAAGCAGATGATCATGATGATTGCCCCAAGCCGTAAAAAGGCGGCTGCAAAGCCTGCTGCGCCAGCCACTGATGCCGCGCCTGCAGTCTCTGCTGCACCAGCTATTGCACCCGTTGCAACGACGACGCCTGCTGCTTAATTTTCGTTAAGGTCAGCGAAAAGGACAAGAAGAGTGATCTTCTTGTCCTTTTTTATTTGCTATATATTTCGTAGCGCTTCACGCAGTATCTATAAGCTTTGCAGGGCTATTTTCCTTAAATTTTGTGTGATCAGTGTTTGTGCGGTTCATGGCATGCACTCAGGCTGCTCCCTGCCGCGAATGTCCTCCGCGCTGGCCTGCGCTAGGCGCTTCCCTTTGACTTCGCCGCAGTGAACAGCCCAAGCGCATGCCGACGTTGCGCGGCTCAACTGGCTTGTATACCTTGGTTTGTTCTAGTTCACGGCGTTTTAGTGCGTAAACACGTCAGACCCGAGCAAGCGGACGCGCAATAATCATCACTTTGATTGACAGTGAATTTGAGTGAGACACAACATGACCGCCTATGCTGATTTTTACAAGCGCTCGATCGCCGAGCCGGAAGCTTTTTGGAAAGAGCAAGCTAATCTGATTGAGTGGTTTAAACAACCACAGAAAATTTGCGATTACAGCAATCCGCCATTCGCCAATTGGTTCGTTGGCGGCATGACGAATCTTTGCCACAACGCGGTTGATCGACATTTGAAAGACCGCGCTGATCAAGCGGCGGTCGTCTTCGTCAGCACCGAGACGAATACAGAAAAAACCTATTCCTTCCGCCAACTGCACACCGAAGTGCAATGCATGGCGGCTATTTTTGAAGAGATGGGTGTGCGAAAAGGTGATCGCGTCTTGATTTACATGCCGATGATGGCTGAAGCGCTGTTTGCCATGCTCGCTTGCGCTCGGATTGGCGCGATTCACTCGGTCGTCTTTGGCGGCTTTGCCAGCGGCTCGTTGGCTTCTCGAATTGATGATGCGACGCCGCGCGTCGTGATCACTGCGGATGCTGGCTCGCGTGCGGGCAAGATCGTGCCTTACACGCCGCTTTTGAAAGAAGCTGTGGCGCTCGCTGGCACGAAACCCGAGGGCATCTTGATCGTGGATCGCGGCTTATCTACTATTGATTTAGGAGCACTCCGCGCAGTAGATTACGCGGCTAGCAGGCAAAAACACTTAAATTCTGAAGTGCCTTGTGCGCATTTGGATGCCACTGACATCAGCTACACGCTCTACACGAGCGGCACGACAGGTAAGCCCAAAGGCGTGCAACGCGACACGGGCGGCTACGCGGTGGCGCTCGCTGCGAGCATGAAATATATTTTTGATTGCAAGCCGGGTCAGGTGTACTTTGCAACGTCTGATATCGGCTGGGTGGTGGGTCACAGCTACATCGTCTATGGCCCATTGATTGCAGGCATGACGACGCTGTTCTACGAAGGCACGCCAGTGCGCGGGATGGATGGCGGCGCGGATGGCGGCATCTGGTGGCGCTTGGTGGAGAAGTACAAAGTCACACATATGTTCAGCGCACCCACTGCGATTCGCGTGCTCAAAAAACAAGACGAAGCGCATTTGAAGAAATACGATTTGTCTTCTTTAAAAGCTTTGTTTCTCGCCGGTGAGCCAGTCGATGAGCCGACTGCACGTTGGATCGCTGCGGGCATCGGCAAGCCGGTGATCGATAACTATTGGCAAACAGAAACCGGCTGGCCGATCCTTGCCACAGCCAACGGCGGCGGCCTCTCAGGTTATGCCCCGCAATTCGGCAGCCCTGGCGTGCCCATGTATGGCTACAAACTCAAGCTTGTGCATGAGAGTACGGGCGAGGAGCTGAAAGGCCACGGCGAGAAAGGCGTAGTTGTGATTGAAGGCCCGCTGCCGCCTGGCGCGATGCAAACGGTGTGGCGCGATGATGCGCGCTTTGTGAATACGTATTGGAAGAGCATTCCCGGCCAGACTGTTTACAACACATTTGACTGGGGCATCAAAGACGAGCGGGGCTACTACACGATCCTCGGCCGCACCGACGATGTGATCAACGTCGCAGGCCATCGCTTGGGAACGCGCGAGATTGAAGAGAGCATTGCTGCGCATCCGAATGTGGCGGAAGTGGCTGTGGTGGGCGTGGCTGATCAGCTCAAAGGGCAAGTGGCGATGGCGTTTGCTGTGGCCAAGGATGCCTCAGCACTCGGCGATGCTAACGCTCGCTTGAAGCTGGAAGGCGAGATCATGAAACTCGTCGATGGCGATCTTGGTGCGGTCGCTCGGCCATCTCGCGTTTACTTCGTCACGCTTTTGCCCAAGACGCGATCTGGCAAGCTGCTGCGCCGCGCTTTGCAAGCCATTTGCGAAGGGCGAGACACAGGTGATTTAGCCACGATGGATGATCCTGCTGCACTCGAGCAAGTGAAAGCCTTACTATCAAATAACTGATGCACGTTTTGATGACGCTGCAAACACGCTTTTTTTGCTTCTCCATTCTCTATTTTTAAGGTGATCTCATGGCCCATGCTTCCATTCATCGCAGAAGTTTGGTCATCGCAGGCAGCGCAGCTCTCGCTGCTCTTGCCTCGCCAGCCGTGCGCAGCCAAAGCGCATGGCCTACCAAGCCGTTGCGTTTGATCGTGCCCTTTGCGACCGGCGGCAGTTCGGAGATTGTGGCGCGGGCCGTGGCTGGAGAAATGGCGAAAACCATCGGGCAAAACGTGATCGTTGAAAACAGGCCCGGCGCTGCAGGCAATATTGCCATGCAAGAGGTGGCGCTCAGCACGGATGAACACACACTGATCCTCGGCCACATCGGCACCTTGGCGGTCAACCCGTATATTTTCGCCAAGCTGCCGTATGACGCGAACAAAGATTTCGTGCCGATTACTTTGGTCTCTAAAGTACCGAGTTTGTATGTGGTGCATCCTGATTTGCCAGTGAAGAATTTGAGCGAATTTGTGGCTTACGCCAAGAGCAAACCCGGCCAACTCAATTACGGCTCAGCTGGCAATGGCAGCGCGGGGCATTTGGCTTTTGAATATCTCAAAATGGTGAGCAACACATTCGTGTTGCATGTGCCCTATCGCGGCACGGGCCCGATGCTCACTGACCTGATGGCGGGGCGTTTGCAAGCGGCATCCGTGGGCGCACCCGCCTTGCTGCAATTCATCAAAGCCGGCAAGCTGCGCTGCATCGCCACCGGCACGGCCCAGCGCCTGCCGCAAATGCCTGATGTGCCGACTGTGGCGGAGCAGGGCTTTGCGGGCTTTGAGATGACGCAGTGGTATGGCTTGATGGCGCCTGCCAAATGGCCGAAAGCGAATATTGCGAAGTTAGAAACAGAAGCCATCAAAGCCGCACGAGGCAGCTTGGTAAAAGACAAACTCGGCCAAGAGCTGGCGCTCGCAGTGGGCAATACAGGTGCTGAGTTTGATGCCTTCATCAAAGCCGAGCAAGCGCGCTGGAAGCCAGTGATTGCTCGTGCTGCCATCAAGCCTGAAGGGGTTTGATTCTGCAGCACTGTAAGAGGCAGTGGCGTGAGGCGACAATAAAGCCATGCAAAAATTAAACGCAGCGCTCATGATTTGTCTTTTTCTTCCGGTCTTTGGTGCATCGATTTCTCACGCCAAAGAAACGAAGCCAAAAAAGCAAACGCTGTCCTTTACCTGCCGCGTCGTTTATGAGCCCACGAACGCGATGTGGGTGCGGGAATTAGAGATTGATTTCAACAAAAAGGAATTCACAGAGCTGCGCATAGATGGCGTGAAAGCGCATGGCTTTGCAGCGCAAGGCACCAGCATCAGCACGCATTTAGACAACGAGCGCATTGAGCTGGATATGAAAATCCCGCAGTGGAAAAGCACTTTTCGAGAGGCCGCGCAAGGGCAGGGCGTTTGCATTAAAAACCGTTGATTCAGACGCCCGCACTCCAGCGATCATTCCAATCAGCGCCACCGCCGCGCGCTTCTTCTAATGAACGCCTGTCACGCTTTGTGGGACGGCCTTGTGTCATCGAAGTTGCAGGCTCATGCGTGAAGCGGCGAATGTCTTGCGCCTTCTCTCTTGCAGCAATGCTCTCAGCAGTTTCCGCATACAAGGTCTGCGCTTGAGGCGCGCCTCCGCGCTGCTCGCTGACTTGCAACACATCGATCACGGTGATCAGCCCCGTGCGCAGCAGCTCAATTTGGTCGCCTGCTTTGACATCGCGCGAGGCCTTGGCCACCTGCCCATTGAGCTTGATGCGGCCTTTGCTGATTTCATCAGACGCCAAGCTGCGCGTTTTATAAAAGCGCGTAGCCCAAAGGTATTTGTCGATGCGTGTGGAGCCTACAATATTTAATTCCATCGCGCTATCATAAAAGCATTCATGAAAACTGTTTTATTAGGATCAAATGGCCTGCTAGGCGGCGCGATATCTGCGCAAGGCGCTCATGAATTCATAGCGCCTAGGCATGCGGCGTTGGATCTGCTGGATTTCCTTGCGGTACAAAATTTCTTGAAGCTGCACAAGCCGGATGTCGTCGTTAACTGCACTGCTTACAGCCAAGTCGATACCGCGGAAGACGAGCCAGCCGCTGCTGATGCGCTCAATCATCTGGCCGTGAAAAATTTGGTTGAAGCTTGCGATGAAGTGCAATGCAGCCTAGTTCATTTCTCGACTGATTTTGTTTTTGATGGCACGAAGGGCGCAGCGTATTTGGAGGCAGATGCGCCGAATCCGCTGGGTGTGTATGGCGCGAGCAAGCTCGCCGGTGAGCAAGCCGTTTTGAATAGCCAAGGCGCGCATTTCGCATTTCGTGTGAGCTGGTTGTATGGGGAAAAAGGGAAAAACTTTTTCAGCGGCGTGCGCAATTGGCTGCAAGAAGAGCGGCATTTGCCCATCGTGAGTGATCAAACGTCGACGCCGAATGACGTAACGAATCTTGCACGAGCTTTAAACGAATGGTTGTGGCTGGTTAAAAATCACGCTGAGGGTTGCAAAGCGTTCTTTGGGTTGCATCGCGGCCTCTACCATTTCAGCTCCGCACAGACCATGAGCCGATATGAATTTGCGCAGCACGTGGCAGAGGACTTGAAATCAAAAGGCATCGCAGTCAAAGCAACGATGGAGCCGGTTCCTGCCGGCCGCTTCCCGATGAAGGCAAAGCGGCCCGCACACAGCGGCCTCAATTCAGAAAAGTTTCAGAAGCAATTCGGCATCAAGCTTTAAGAAACTCCTTGAGTGCCTGCAACGTCTCTTCAGGCGCTTCCGTCATCATCGCGTGGCCGCCGTTGACTCTGACCGCTTTCGCTTGCGAGCATTTGTCAATCAAGCTCTGCGCGGCCTTCGGTGTCGTCATTTGATCGGCTGTGCCTACTATAAAAAGAATAGCTGCTTGCGCAGTATTGGCGGGCGCTTGAAGCCGATTTAATGCTTCAATTGCGCCATCGTAGCTGTCGCAAGCTTTGAAGCCAATATGAAAGACGTTTTCTTTTGTGTTGCTTGCCATCGCAGTGTTGTAGACGCGCCGCATGAGTGCTCTTGAGCCACCGTATAGCCATGTGCCAGGCCCCAGCGCTGAGGGCGGCGGGCTGAGTGAGCTGTGGCTGAAAGTATTGACCATTTCAATTGCTTTTATCGGCTCGTTCAAAGCTGCATCGAGCAAGGCAGGCGAGACTTTCATCGGAAATGCTGTGCCCACCAAAGCGAGTTGACTGACTCGCTCAGGAGCAAAGCTTGCCGCATGCAGGGCAATCAAGCTGCCCCAGCTGTGCCCGATCAGCGCGGCCTTTTGCACACCCACAGCATTGAGCAGCGCCAAAACAAATTCCGCCGCTTCCTCCACAGAGCGCGGGCAGCTCCCCTCGCTCTTGCCATGCCCCGGCAAATCCACCGCAAGCACGTTAAACCCATGATGCGCAAAATAGCGTGTTTGTAAAATCCAAACGCTGTGGTCATTGAGCACACCGTGGATGAATACCAAAGTCGGTTTGGTGGCATTAAACGTCTTGCCGCCGGTGTAGCAATAAGTTTTGTCGCCAAGTACAGAGATCAACATGTTCAAGCCCCGTTCTTTTCAGCAGATTTAAGCGCTCGCTTTAAATCATCAATCAAATCGTCGGCATCTTCCAAGCCAATCGACAGGCGAATCGTGCCGGGGCCGATGCCTGCGCTACTGAGGGCTTCATCCGTCATGCGGAAATGAGTGGTGCTGGCAGGGTGGATGACGAGGCTGCGACAATCGCCGACGTTGGCCAAATGAGAAAACACTTTGAGCGTTTCGATGAATTTTTTGCCTTGTTCGCGTGAGCCTTTCATGTCGAAACTAAAGACGCTGCCTGCGCCGCGTGGAAGCAGCTTCTTCGCGAGTGCGTAGCTCGGGTGCGATTCGAGCATCGGGTGGCCGATTCTTGAAACGAAAGGATGAGCTGCCAAAAATTGCACGATTTTTGTCGTGTTGCGCGCGTGCTGAGCCATGCGCAGCGGCAGCGTCTCGATGCCTTGCAAGATGAGCCATGCGGTATGTGGGCTCATGCAAGCGCCGAAGTCGCGCAAGCCTTCGCGCCTTGCTCGGAGCAAGAATGCACCGACCGTGGATTCTTCAGTGAAGACCATGTTGTGAAAGCCTTCGTAAGGCTCGGAGAGTTCGGGAAATTTGCCAGACTTTTCCCAATCGAAACTACCACCGTCCACGACGATGCCGCCGATCACCGTGCCGTGGCCGCTTAAAAACTTCGTCGCGGAGTGATAGACGATGTCTGCGCCATGCTCGAAGGGCTTGATGAGCCAAGGCGAGGTGAGAGTGCTGTCAATCAGCAGCGGCAATCCCGCATCGTGGGCAATAGAGGCGACAGTAGGAATATCGAGCACATCCATGCCGGGGTTGCCCACCGTCTCGCCAAACAGGAGTTTGGTATTCGTGCGAATCGCCGCTTTCCATCCATCGATATCGCCGGGTTTGACGAAAGTGGTGTCAATTGCGAAGCGACGCATCGTGTAGTGAAGTAAATTTTGGCTGCCGCCATACAAAGCGGTGGAGGCCACGATGTGTGAGTCTGCGCCCATGAGGGTAGCGATGCTCAAATGCAGCGCTGCTTGGCCAGAGGCGGTGGCGATTGCACCGATGCCACCTTCAAGGGCAGAGACACGTTGCTCTAAAACAGCATTCGTAGGATTGCTGATGCGGCTGTACACATGGCCGGCGCGCTCTAGATTGAAGAGCGAGGCAGCATGTTCGCTCGATTCAAAGACGAAGCTGGTCGTCAAGTGAATCGGCACGGCGCGCGCACCTGTGATGGGATCGGGTGATGCGCCGGCGTGCAGGGCGAGCGTGTCGAAACCGGGGTCAGAGTAGCCGGGCATGGGTTTTTCCTATGCAAACATGGATGATGTCAAAGCATCATTGTGGGCTATATTTGAGGTAAGTTTTGAGGAGAAGAATCATGAAAGTCAGTGATATTTTGCGCGTCAAGGGCAGCACGCTCTATACCGCCACGCCCGAAGACAGCCTGCAAAGCGCGATGAATTTGATGGCTGAGAAAGACATTGGTTCTCTCGTGGTGATGAGCCACGGCTTGGTGGTGGGTATGCTCACGTTTCGCGAAGTGATCGTTGCCGTGAATAAAAACGGCGGCAATGTGGGCAACACCACGGTGTATCGCGCGATGGATGATGGCCCGCTGATTTGCACGCCGGCCACGGAGCTGGACGAAGTGCGCCGCATGATGCTGGAGCGCCACGCGCGCTACATGCCCGTGATTGACAACCGCATGCTCATGGGCGTGATCAGTTTTTATGATGTGGCCAAAGCGGTGGTGGATGCGCAAAATTTTGAGAACAAGATGCTCAAAGCCTACATACGCGACTGGCCTGAGGCGGATGAGTAAGAAATCTCACATCTCAGAAACTCCAGCCACCGCTTTGCTCAAAGCGCATGGCATTGATTTCACGGAGCATCCTTACGAATACTTGGAGCACGGCGGCGCAAATCACAGCGCAGAAATGCTCGGGCAAGATCCATTTATCGTGATCAAAACGCTGATCATGCAAGACGAATTGGCCAAGCCGCTGGTCGTTTTGATGCATGGCAATTGCAAAGTCAGCACGAAGAATTTGGCGCGGCAAATTGAGCGTAAATCGGTTGAGCCTTGCAAGCCAGAAGTCGCTAGTAAACATTCAGGCTATCTCGTGGGCGGCACATCGCCTTTTGCCACCAAACGGGATATGCCGGTATTTATCGAAGAGACGATTCTTGGGCTTCCACGCATCTTCATCAACGGCGGACGGCGCGGATTCTTGATCAACATCGATCCGCAGGTGTGCGTGAAGTTGCTCGCCGCACAACGCGTCAACTGCGCTTTAGAAGACTGAAGTTTTGGTGATGTTCAAAGAGAGGAACACGGAAGTCACGAAAAGTACACGGAAGACATTGAAAAGACCAAAGATGTTTTTTGTCTCCTTTTTCTCCTTTGTCTTTTTTGTGATTTCCGTGAAACCTCCGTGCCTTCCGTGTTCAAAATCCCTTGGATGATCAAAACAGTCAAGATGAACCAGAACGCGGCGCGACCGATACCGGCGCACCCACACGCTGCGGCACTTTTCTCCAGCTCGGGCTAATCAATCGCATGCCCTGAACGCGCTTCACAGCCACAACGCAATACGCTGCGCCCAAAATCGGCCAATAGCGGCTGCCTAAAGCGTTCATCCATTCCATGCGCGAGAGCCAAGCCTGCGAACGCACAGCCGGCTGCCAAAGACCAAAGTTGCTTGACTCTACTTCAAAGCCGAGCAAGCGCAGCCAATCGCGCAGCCGCCAGTAGCCCAAGAATTCTCCCGAGTCAGGCAAATACAAGTCGCCAAAGCCAAGGCCTTGATAAAACCGCTCGCGCTGCTGTCTCCAGCCCCACAAGCTCGTTGGATTGAAGCCGCAAATGACCACGCGGCCTTCGGGCACAAGCACACGCGCAGCCTCGCGCAAACTTGCATGGGCATCCAAGCTGTGCTCCAGCGCATGCGGCATCACGACCAAATCGAGCGACCCTTCGCGGAAGGGGAGGGCTTCAAAATCACATTGCAGCTGCAAAGGAGGGGATACGCCAGAGTTCATCGCCCGATCAGCCTGCCAACGATGCGGCATACGGTTGGCTTGCAGGGCGTTCATTTGCGGCATGCCCAGCTGCAAAGCATGGTAGCCAAACACATCGGCTACGGCCGCATCGAGCTGCGCTTGCTCCCAGCGCAGCAATGTCTGGCCAGGCGGCGTATTGAGCCACGATTGCAAATTTATAATGGGGTCACTCATGAATTTAATTGCGCTGCCCGCTTTCGACGACAACTATATATGGATGCTCCACGACAGCGCTCAAGCATGGGTGGTTGATCCCGGTGACGCGAGTGTCGTGCAGGCTGCGCTTTTACAGAATTCTCTTGAACTCCAAGGCATTTTACTAACCCATCATCATGCTGACCATACAGGCGGTGTGGAAGAGTTGCGGCGCTTTACTGGCTGCACTGTGATCGGGCCTGCTTTTGAGAAGATGCCCGAACCTCTTGAGCGCGTCTCAGGCGGCGAGCGGGTTCAGGCTTTGGGGCACACTTTTGAAGTTAAGGATGTGCCCGGCCACACTGCCGGCCACATCGCCTACTTTTGTTTGCAAGTAGACGGGAAACCCTTGCTGTTTTGTGGCGACACATTGTTCTCCGGCGGCTGCGGGCGCTTGTTTGAAGGCACGCCAGCACAAATGCTTTCATCACTCGACAGCCTCGCCGCGCTGCCGGGCAATACGCGTGTTTGTTGCACGCATGAATACACACTTTCTAATCTGCGCTTTGCCCGAGCCGTTGAGCCTGATAATCAAGCATTGGCGCAATACGAACAAAAATGTGTTGCTCTAAGAGCCAGCAACCAATTCACATTGCCCAGCTCGATCGAGCTGGAGCTTCAGATTAACCCTTTTCTGCGCAGCCGCTTGCCTTCCATCCAGCATGCAGTCGCACAACACTACGCAAGCAACGGCCAAGCTGTCACAGACGATGTGGCTTGTTTTGCGGCTTTGCGCGAATGGAAAAACGAATTCAAATGACATTAAATATTTCTCACCTCATCTGCCGCGCTACGTTGTTAACCCTCGTATGCTCATCTACTGTCATTTGGGCGCAAACAGGAGTAGGGCAAAGCGCGCCAGTGACTGATGCAAAGCCCGTCGATCTAAATCAGCCAAGCAAGGAGGATGAACGATCTGCGCCGCAAGAGCCCGCTGTGTTAATCGACAACTCCACGCCGATCACGGCCACGGCTGTTTTCGTGCAACCGCAGGCACATGCCGATCTATGGGCTCGCATCCGCTCGGGCTTTCGCATGAATGATCTGAGCGATCAGTATGTCGCGAGCCAAGAGCAGTTTTACGGCAGCAAGCCGCAATACATAACGCGTATGACCGAGCGCAGTAGCAAATATCTCTACTACATCGTGGATGAGTTAGAGCGCCGCCAAATGCCGATGGAGTTGGCTTTATTGCCCTTTATCGAGTCGGCATTCAACCCCCAAGCTGTCTCCAGCGCAAAAGCGGCTGGCATGTGGCAGTTCATCCCAAGCACGGGCAAGCATTTCAGCTTGAAGCAAAACGCATTCCGCGATGATCGCCGTGATGTTTTGCAATCGACTCGTGCGGCCTTGAATTATTTGCAAAAACTTCACGGTATGTTTGGTGATTGGCATTTAGCGCTCGCAGCCTATAACTGGGGCGAAGGCTCAGTAGGCCGCGCGATCAAAAAGAACCAAGCAGCAGGCATGGGCACGAGTTACTCCGAGCTCAATATGCCCAATGAGACGCGCTACTACGTGCCCAAGCTGCAAGCGATGAAAAATATCGTGGCTGATCCTGCGCGCTTTAACGCCCAGCTGCCCAACATCGCCAATCATCCTTATTTTCAAACGGTGAATCTCTCGCGGGATATGGATGTGCAGCTGGCGGCTCGTTTGGCAGAGATGAAGGTCGATGACTTCCGCGCTCTTAATCCATCGGCCAACAAGCCCGTGATGCTCGCCTCCGGCACACCACAAATTTTGCTACCTTGGGACAACGCGGATGTGTTTATCCGCAACTTGCAAGGGCATCGGGGCCAGGCCGCAAGCTGGACGGCTTGGCGCGTGCCCGCCACGATGAAAGCGGGCGAGGTGGCTCGCCGCTTTGGTATGGAAGAGTCTCAGCTGCGCGGCATGAACAACATTCCTCCTCGCATGCTGATCAAAGCCGGCTCCACGCTGCTGGTGCCGCGCGGCGCGTCGGAGCGCAACCAAGATGTGTCTGCGCAAGTGGCCGATACGGCACAAATTTCTCTCGCGCCTGAGATCGTGTTGCGTAAGACGACTTTGAAAGCTCGCAAAGGCGACACGGTGGCCAGCTTTGCCAAGCGATATGGCGTGAGTGCAGGGCAAGTAGCGCTGTGGAATAAAGTGAGCGCGGGGGCGGCATTTAAGGCCAAGCAAAGCGTGGTGATGTATTTGCCAGCCAAAGCTATGGTCAAAAGTACAAGCAAGAGCACCGCTAAGGCAGGCAAGGCCAGCAAAGGCGGAAAATCAGCGGCCAGCAGCAAGCGCAGCGCGAAGAAAACCGCGCCGCAGAAGAAAAAGCGCCGCTAGTTTTACATAAAAAAGCCTTTAAGCCATACAGAAACTGCGTGAAGTGCTACTGAAATCATAGTGCCCTGTATTTCTCTCTATGGCCATCCCTAACAGTTTCATCCAAGAGCTCGTCGCCCGCGCGGATGTGGTCGATGTGGTGGGGCGGCATGTGCAGCTGAAAAAAGGTGGCGCGAATTTCATGGGGCTGTGCCCCTTTCATGGTGAAAAGTCCCCCTCGTTTTCTGTGAGCCCTACCAAGCAGTTCTATCACTGCTTTGGCTGCGGTAAAAATGGCAACGTGCTCGGCTTCATGATGGATTTTCAGGGCATGAGCTTCATGGAGGCCGTGAAAGATTTAGCGCAAAGTATGGGTATGCCTGTGCCCGAAGATGAGCGCAGCCCGCAGGATAGAGCACGCGATGCACAGATGCGCACGCGGCAAGCCACGATCACCGAGCTGCTAGAAAAAGCTTCAGAGGGATATCGTAAGCAGCTCAAAGCCAGTGAGCGCGGCGTGAATTATTTCAAAGGGCGTGGGCTCTCGGGCGAGATCGCACTGAAGTATGGTCTTGGCTATGCCCCCGAGGGCTATCGCTTTCTTGCAGGCGTGTTTCCGGATTACGATGATCCGCTGCTGGTTGAAAGCGGCATGGTGATCGAGCGGTTGGAAGACGATGCCAACCCAGAATCCGAAAAGCGCAAATACGATCGCTTCCGTGATCGCGTGATGTTTCCGATTCGCAATGTCAAGGGCGAGACGATTGGCTTCGGTGGCCGCGTGCTGGATAAAGGCGAGCCCAAGTATTTGAATTCGCCGGAGACGCCGGTGTTTAGCAAAGGGCGCGAGCTCTACGGCCTGTTTGAAGCGCGTGAGAGCTTACAAAAAGCGGGCTACGTGCTTGTGACTGAGGGCTACATGGATGTGGTGGCGCTGGCGCAGCTGGGCTTTCCGAATGCGGTGGCTACGCTGGGGACGGCATGCACGCCCGATCATGTGCAAAAACTCTTTCGCTTTGCTGATAGTGTGGTGTTTAGCTTTGATGGCGATAGCGCCGGTCAGCGTGCTTCAACGAAGGCTTTGAATGTAGCGATCCCTTATGCCACCGACACGCGCAGCGTGAAATTCTTGACGCTGCCCAAAGAGCATGATCCAGACAGCTATATTCGCGAACATGGCACGGAGGCCTTCCTGCGCTTCGTAGGCAGCGCCAAGCCACTTTCCGTGGCCTTGATTGATGCTGCGCGAGAGGGCTTGGAGGTCGATACCGCAGAGGGGCGAGCGCATTTGGCAGCGAATGCGAAGCCGATGTGGACGGCGCTGCCTGATGGTGCGCTCAAAAAACAGCTTTTGCGTGAGCTGGCTGCCCTCGTCGGCATTGATGAGCGCGAGCTAGCAGACTTGTGGAAGCCCGCGCCTGCACCGACGTATAGCAAGCCCACTGGTGGGCGCGGTGAAGGTCGCTATCAAAAGGGAAGCACTTCACGCAGTGAATACGCCGGCTCTGATGCATTTTCGCAAAATAGTTTCAGTAGAAAAAGCTACGGCGATCAAGCCAGCAGCCGCATTGCAGGCAGCCCTGTAGGCCGCAACTTACCGCCCAGCCGTGCAGACCGATTGCTGCAAATCATCTTGCTCGATACACGCGCATGGGAGCAACTCTCTGGCAACGACCATCACATGCTTTGCGATCTGCCCGCGCCGCATGGCGCAGCGTTTGCGTGGCTCGATGCGCAATGCCAAGAAAGAGGCCCGCAATCTTGGGCGGCGCTATCGATTGGTTTGCAAGGCAGTTCGCAAGAGGCGTATTTGCGTAAGCTCGTTCAATCCTTGCCCGAGACGATTGAGAATGATCCGCAAGAGCTCATCAGCATCATGCAAGAGCTGCGCAGGAAGGCGATGCAAGAGCGCAAGACTGAGTTGTTATCTCGCGCTGGTTCTGATCCTGCTGCTTATGAGGAATACAAAGCGCTGCTTGCTTTGGAAGCTTCGCAGAAGTAATTCTTCGCCTCTGCTTTGTGGGTGAGATCGCATGACCTGCACGTTTTGCTCCGTGTCCCCCGGTGGCGTTGTGATGTCATTTTTCGCCGGTAAGCCAGTTGCGCCACCTCCTCCTTGACCTACGCAAAACGCACAGGTCACGCGATCTTTGCGAGCGAATCGGTGTTCAAAGAAAAAGACACTGCAAATTGCACAGTCGGTTTGTTTTCTGGGCGTGATCAAACTCATTCGCAGCCATTGACGTGGCGCATGCACCTCGGCGAGGTCAAGGAGGAGACGGCAAAGCCGGCGGGGGACACGAGCAGAGGTGTGTGCGCCACGTCAATGGCGGGTTCAGCAACGATGTAGACGTTGTAAAACAAAAGAGCAGACAACAAAAAACCGCCCGAAGGCGGTTTGTAGGATTCGCAGCAAAAAGCGATTAGCTCTTCACGTGCTTACCAATCAGGCCGGCCATCTCGAACATCGAGACTTGGGCTTTGCCGAAGACTTCTTTCAACTTGGCATCGGCATTCACCATGCGCTTGTTGACTTTGTCTTGCAGATTGTTTTTCTTGATGTAAACCCACAGCTTAGAGACGATCTCCGTGCGTGGCAGCGGCGCTGCGCCGACCACAGCTGCCAAAGCGGCGCTAGGCATCAAAGCCTTCATGAACGCTGCGTTAGGCGTGCGCTTTTTTGCTGGCGCTTTTTTAGCGGCTACTTTTTTTGCAGCGACTTTCTTCGCTGGAGCTGCCTTCTTCGCAGGCGCTGCTTTTTTGGCAGGCGCTTTTTTCGCTGCGGCTTTTTTAGCCGGTGCAGCTTTCTTTGCTGGTGCGGCTTTTTTAGCCGGTGCTTTTTTCGCAGCGACTTTTTTCGCTGGAGCTTTCTTTGCAGTTGCCATGATTGATGATCCTTAATTTAGAAGTTAATTAACTTGTCTGTGGCTGATTGCTCTGCGGCTTTCATACTCAGACAAAGCGGATGCTACTAGATAAATAGCAATTTCTCCAGTGAAAAATGCATTTTTACGTGAGGAAATACGCGAATTCTCCTCTGAGGAGACGAAAAAAGTGCTGCGCTCACATTTTCGGAGCACTGGCCGCATCAATTTTTTGGCGGTTGCAGGCGTGCTGCAAAGAACATCAACACCCCAAAAAGGATCACGCCACAGGCCTGCCACTCACTTTTTTGCACCACTTCGCCGCCCAGCCAAACTCCTAAAAACAGAGCAATCACCGGGTTTACGAAGGCATAACTCGTGGCCAACGCGGGCGACACATTGGAGAGCAAAAACAAATACGCGCTGAATGCAATGAGCGAACCAAACACCACGAGATAGCCCCAAGCGAGCATCGCGCGGCTGTCGAGCGGGATAGAAATTTTTTCACCTAAAGCGAGAGATAAGAGCAGTAACACCGCGCCGCCACACAACATTTCACTGGCAAAGCCTACTGCGCCGGGTGCCAGTGGCAGCTTGGTGGTTTGCAGCACGGAGCCGATAGACCAAGACACGGTGGCGCCAAACATCGCCAGCAAACCCGTCGTAGACGCATTGAAACTCTTGCCTTGCACGAGGAAAATCACGCCGCCAAAGCCGATCAGCATGCCAACGATTTCTAGGCGCGAAGGCCGCTTGCCAAAGGCCAAACCGATCAGCGCCACCATCATCGGCACGATAGCGATGAAGGTGGCGATCAGCCCCGAGCCAATGGTTTGCGAGGCCACTCCCACCAGCCCCATGCCGCCGCCGAGCATCAAAGTGCCAATGATGAGTGCGTTGCGCCAATACCACGGTTGAGATGGCGAAAGAGTGCTCTCATTTCGGAAGCTGGGCGCTTTTTCTCCTCTGAAATACAAAAACGCCATCAGCAATCCGCCCGCCACCACGAAGCGCGAGCCCATTTGAAAAAACGGCGGGAAGCTCACCAATGCAAAGCGAATCGCTAAATATGTGGAGCCCCAGACAAGATACACGGCGGCGAGGGCGGCAGCAATCAGGGTGGCAGAGGGTTTTTGGAGCAGGGCAGTGGCGGTAGTCATGCAATGATTGTCGCAACGCGCAGTACATTGCACCATGCATGATTGAAGTTAAGATGGGTTGAACACCTTCAAATCAAAGGCAATCCATGCTTGACACAGAGAATTTAGAGATCGACAGTTATGACACGCGCATCTTGGCTGAGCTGCAGTGCGATGCGCGCATTTCGATGAGTGAGCTCGGGCGGCGCGTGCATTTGTCTCAGCCTGCAGTCGCTGAGCGCGTGAAAAAGCTGGAGATCTCGGGCGTGATCACCGGCTATCACGCGGCTGTGAATTCCGCACAGCTGGGCTACGGGATTCGCGCTTTTGTGCGCGTGGGGCGAGCGGATTACGCCACTGTGGTCAAGCGCGTTGAGCAATCGCCTGAAGTGATCAATGCGTTTAACGTGACGGGCGAAGACAGTTGGATTTTAGAAATTGCTGTGCAAGATGTCTCGCATCTGGATGAAGTCGTCACGAAATTTTGTTTGCTCACTGAGACATCGACGAGTATTATTTTGAATGCAGCGCGAGAGAATTTTGCCTTACAACCTGTGCGTTTGGTGCGGAGCTCGCAAGGAAATCTTGCTAAGAATTTGAGCAAAAAGAAGCCTGCAGCGCCCGTCAAAACTGCGCGAAGCGCTATTAAAAAGTGAGTAAACATCGTGCATAAAATTTCTGTCTGTGATTTGTGTGATAACCATGAGGCTGAGTTTGTTAGCAGCAACCTCAAGCAGCTTCGCTTGCTGCCCGATGTGTATAAAAGCTATGGGGGCATAGCCAGCTTTTATGGTCAAGCCCACACGCTGCGCTGCCACGAGGACAACTCCCGCGTGCGTGAAGCGGTGGCGCAAGCAGGCGAAGGCAGAGTGCTCGTGATCGATGGCGGCGGCATGACGCGCCGAGCTTTAGTGGGCGGTAATCTGGCCGTGATCGCTGCGAAGAACGGCTGGGCGGGCATCTTGGTGCATGGCGCTGTACGTGACATGGCTGAACTGCGCCAAGCTTCTGTGGGGATGAAGGCTCTGGCTCTGTGCCCGCTGCGCACGGACAAACGCGGCCTCGGCGATGCAGCCGTGCCGGTAATGATCTCTGGCTATCTCGTGCAGCCGGGTGATTGGGTGTATGCGGATGAAGATGGTGTGCTCATCAGCTCAGTGGCTTTGCATTGAGCATCTGGTCAGATCTATTGGATTTATTACAAGGCGCTATGATTATGGTAGCGCTTCACGCAGTATCTACGGCGTGAAACTGCTAAAACGCTTAAAAAATCGGTACTGAAAACGCGTGGTGTGCGGCGAGTATCACCGCGCGTGAATCAGCGGCGACGCCCCAAGATCCCGCCCAGGACGCCGCGAATGATTTGCCGGCCAACTTCTCGCCCAATCGAGCTTGCGGCTGATTTCACCAGCTGCTCGCCCACGCTGGCTCGCGTGCGTTTCTTGCCGCCGCCCAGCAAATCACCCAATCCGCCTAGCCAGCCGCCTGAGGCCTCCTCGCCGGCCGCATTCGTGGCTTCTTTGGCCACATCTTTTGCCACTTCTGCGGCTTGCGATTCAGTGGCCATGTTGGTGCTTGTGCGGCCTTTGATGATCTCGTAAGCCGATTCGCGGTCCAGCGTTTTTTCGTATATGCCAGCCACGATGGAGTCTTTGATGAGCGCCTGGCGTTGCTCAGGTGTGATGATGCCGATCTGGCTGCCAGGAGGGAGCACATACACGCGCTCTGTGATGCCGGGGCGGCCTTTTTCATCGAGGAAGCTGATCAGTGCCTCACCCACAGCGAGCTCGGTGATCGCAGTTTCGATATCAAGGCCAGGGTTTTGCCGCATCGTCTCCGCCGCTGATTTCACAGCTTTTTGATCGCGCGGCGTGAAGGCTCTGAGTGCATGCTGCACACGATTGCCTAGCTGCGCGAGCACGCTATCAGGAATATCCAGCGGATTTTGCGTCACGAAATAGACACCCACGCCTTTGGAGCGCACGAGGCGCACCACGAGTTCGATCCGTTCAAGCAGCGGCTTCGGCGCATCTGTAAAAAGCAAATGCGCTTCGTCGAAGAAAAAGACTAATTTTGGTTTGTCGATATCGCCAACCTCGGGCAGCGTCTCGAAGAGCTCGCTGAGCAGCCACAGAAGAAAGGTGGCATACAGACGCGGTGCGATAAGCAGTTTGTCGGCTGCGAGGATGTTGACCACACCTTTTCCGCTGCTGTCGGTTTGCATGAGGTCAGCAATATTGAGCATGGGCTCGCCGAAGAACGCCGTGGGCGACGCGCTGGGCCGCCCCGAGCTAGCCCGCGTCCCCCCGGGGGAGTGGCTGCCGCTTTCGGCAGACGAGGGGCTGTCATTGCTACCGCCTTGTTCTTCAATTTGCATCAAGCCTCTTTGGATTGCGCCAACTGAGGCTGGTGAAATATTGCCGTATTCGGTGGTGAAATCTTTCGCGTTGTCGCCCACGCTCTGACACATCGCCCGCAGATCTTTCATGTCCAAGAGCAGCAAGCCTTGATCATCAGCAATCTTGAATACGAGTTGAAGCACGCCCGCTTGCGTCTCATTCAAATTCAGCATACGTGCCAGAAGCAACGGCCCTAAATCAGAAATCGTGGCGCGAACGGGATGGCCTTGCTTGCCGAACACATCCCACATCGTGACCGGAAATGCTACAGATTCAGGAGCGGCTAACGCACGATCGGCGAGCACTTTGGCCAGTTTTTCACCAATTTTTCCATTTTGAGAGATGCCCGTGAGATCGCCTTTCACATCGGCCATAAACACCGGCACCCCGATGCGGCTAAAGCCCTCGGCCATTGTTTGCAATGTGACGGTTTTGCCCGTGCCCGTAGCGCCTGTGATTAAACCGTGGCGATTGGCTTTATCGGGCCGCAGGAAGACTTCTACGTTTTTATTTTTTGCAACAAGAAATGGGTCAGCCATGATGCTTCTCGTAAAAATGGGAAGCCCTGAGTTTAAGGCCGCTTTCAAATCGTTGGGTACGCGTTGTGCGCAAAAAAAGCGTTCATCCGTTTTGGGATGAACGCCTGTGCCCGTTGCAGAGTTTGATTTACTTCAATTCCAAAATCCACTTCGTCATGGCTTGCACTTCATCCGCCTTGAGCTGAGCCATCGGCGGCATAGGGATCGCGCCCCATACGCCGCTGCCGCCTTTGACCATTTTTTCGCTCAAATACGCGCTCGCGTCTTTGCGATCTTTGTATTTAGCAGCAATGGCTGAAAATGCCGGGCCAACCAATTTCTTCTCGACCGAATGGCAATTCAGGCAAGCGTTTTATCCGCCAATGCGAGATTGGCTTGCGCTGATGCGCCCAAGAGCGCAAGGCAAGTGCCAATGAGGGCAGTGTGCAATGTTTTCATGATGCTGCCTTTACTTGACTGTCACGGTGATCGTTTCGCTCAGTGGCTTGCCATACGACTGGTGCGCGCCATTGGCAAATTGAGCCGTGAGCTTGTACACGCCTGGGGCGAGCTTGATTTCTGCTTCTGTTTGGCCTTTGCCGAAGTGCATATGCTGGTCGGAGAAAGGAATCGACTCGCCAGCAGGCAAGGAATCCAAATTGATCAGCAGATGATGATGGCCGCTGTTGGCAACGATGTCACCAGCAGGCGCGACTTCAAGGCCCTTAACGCCGAAACGAACCTTGAATGTCGTGCCGACGGTCGCGTTATTAGCTGGCTCAAGAATGCTGACTTTCTGAGCAGAGCCGCCGCCTGTGCTGGCGCAGCCAGAAATCAGCGCAATTGCTGCCACGGATGCGGCAATCAAAGTGACAAAGCGTGAAGAAGTGATGATGGTTTTCATAAAAATTCCGAATAAAAATGATGAGCTGCGCGTCAAAACGCAGCGACTGCGTGGCGCACAAAAAAATGTTGGTTTGCAGCTGTGCTGCATAAAATATGCTTTCGCAAGCACTGAGCGTGCAAGCGACGAAGCGAGGCCGATCGTGGATCAGCTCAGAAGAGACACTGGCGGGGCTCGCCCTGGCGGCGGCCTGCCATCGCGCAGCCAGTTTCGATGGACTTGCGCACCTTCGGCAAAGTGCAAAACGCTGGCAGTATCAGGGGCAACATAGGCCAAATGCTCTAGCGTGCTCCATTCTTTGGTGGCCAGCGCCATCGGCGTATTGCTGCAATGCTTGAGCGAAACCTCATGATGGGCTGTCTCAGCACCAGACACAGTGACGTAAATTTTCTTGATGCCTGCACCCGAGCAGACGACCATTTCGATGGTTTTGCCACTACTCTTGGCAATCAGCACCTTAACAACACCGCCCAATGCAAACCATAGCGCAGTACATAAGCACATCGCTAAGGCCATTCGGAAGTGAAATTTTTGATGCCGCATCGTTGCCGCGTAGTGTAGCTAATTTGATGCCTACAATCCGTAGTGCTAACCCTGCAACCAAGATCAGCAATTACGCGGCTTGTAATGTAAGAAAGTAATTCTCATGAAATACCCGATTGAAGTGTTTGGCGAAAAACTGGGCGGTGCGGTAGATCGATTCGGTCGAGCTTTGGTGGCGATATTTCACTATCTAGCGCTGTTTGCCATTGGCGCGACAACGGTGTGGGCAGCTTCAGCCGCATTTTTAGGCATGGTTGCCAAAGGAAGCGCCAGCATCAACGATATTTTGTTGCTGTTCATTTATTTGGAAATCGGTGCGATGGTGGGCATTTATTTCCGCACCAATCACTTGCCTGTGCGCTTTTTGATTTACATCGCCATCACAGCTTTGACTCGGCTGTTGATCGAAGACATCAGTGCGCATCACAAACTTGACTTCGGTATTTTGGTGGTTTCGGCGGCAATTTTGTTGCTTTCGTTCGCCACACTGGTGATTCGGTTTGCCTCTGCGAAATATCCTGGGCGAGTCGATGGTGATCCGGATGGCAACCCTTTAAAAGCAAAATAAAACGCGTCAAATTTACGGAAAGAAGATTCATGGCAGGCCATAGTAAATGGGCAAACATCCAACACCGCAAAGGGCGGCAAGATGAAAAGCGCGGCAAGATTTGGACGCGCGTGATCCGCGAGATCATGGTGGCGGCGCGCCAAGCCGGCGGCGATTTGTTGATCAATCCGCGCCTGCGCTTGGCGGTGGATAAAGCCAAAGCGGCCAACATGCCGGCGGATACGATCAAACGCAACATCGACAAAGCTACCGGCAACTTAGAAGGCGTGCATTATGAAGAAATCCGCTACGAAGGCTACGGCATCGGCGGCGCGGCTATTCTTGTGGACACGATGACGGACAACAAAGTGCGCACGGTGGCCGCTGTGCGGCATTGCTTTAGCAAACACGGTGGCAACATGGGCGCTGAAGGCGCGGTGGCGTTTCAGTTCAAGCATTGCGGGCAAATCTTGCTCGCTCCGGGGGCGCATGAAGCCAAGGTGATGGAGATTGCACTAGAGGCTGGCGCGGATGATGTGATCACCGATGACGAAGGCGGCATTGAAGTGCTTACTTCACCGCATGATTTTGAAGCGGTGAAAAATGCATTGGAGGCCGCTGGGTTCAAGCCCGAGATTGCGGAAGTCACGATGCGCGCTGAAAATAATATCTCGCTAGCTGGTGATGAAGCAACGAAGATGCAGAAGCTGCTCGATTCCATTGAAGAGATTGATGATGTGCAAGCTGTTTATCACAACACTGAGATCAACCTATGAAAATACTTGTGATTGGCGGTGGAGGACGGGAACATGCGCTGGCTTGGAAGCTGGCGCAATCGCCAAAAGTGCAGTGTGTGTATGTCGCACCGGGCAATGGCGGCACGGCACTTGACAGCCGATTAATCAACCTCAATCTGCACTTGCTCGGCGAGTTATCTGCGTGGGCTGCTACTGAAAAGATAGCGTTGACTGTGGTGGGACCGGAAGCACCGCTGGCTGCTGGCGTGGTGGATGAGTTTCGTGCGAAGGGATTGCGCATCTTTGGGCCCACGCAGGCTGCTGCTCAGCTTGAAAGTTCGAAAGCTTTTAGCAAAGCGTTTATGGCGCGGCATGGTATCCCGACGGCTGAGTATGCTGCGTTTACCGATGCTGCTGCGGCTCATGCTTACCTTGATCGAAAAGGCGCGCCGATTGTCGTGAAGGCCGACGGGTTGGCTGCAGGCAAGGGCGTGGTGGTGGCAACGAACCTCGCCGAAGCACACGCGGCAGTGGACGATATGTTGGCGAGCAATGCTGAATCTAACGTGTACAGCGTGCAGCACAACACAGGCGACGATGGGCAAGCCAAAGCGCGTGTTGTTATTGAGGAATTTCTGGAAGGCGAAGAGGCCAGCTTTATCGTGCTCTGCGATGGAAAAAACGTGACTGCGCTTGCCACGAGTCAAGATCACAAGCGGCTGCAAGACGGCGACCTTGGGCCCAACACAGGCGGCATGGGTGCGTATTCGCCCGCGCCCTGCGTTACGCCCGCGATCCATGCCAAGGCGATGCGCGAAGTCATCATGCCCACCATCAAAGGCATGAACGCTGACGGCATTCGCTACACCGGCTTTTTGTATGCAGGATTGATGATCACGCCTGATGGAAAAATCAAAACGCTGGAATTTAACTGCCGCATGGGCGACCCGGAGACGCAGCCTATTCTGATGCGCTTGAAAAGCGACTTAGTCGATGTGTTGATTGCGGGAGCGGACGGCAAGCTCGACACCATCGAGCTGCAATGGGATCGTCGCGTGGCACTTGGCACAGTGCTAGCAGCGCATGGCTATCCGATGAATCCACGCAAAGGTGATGTGATCTCTGGTTTGCCGGTGGGCGATTCTTCAGTGGGCGAAGATGCGATTGTTTTCCATGCAGGCACGGCGCGTGTGGGTGAGCAAACTCAAGCGAGCGGCGGGCGCGTGCTTTGCGTCACGGCATTGGCCGACTCAGTCAAGCTCGCTCAGGCGCGGGTGGCGCAAGTGATTCAAGCAATAGGGTTTGACGGGATGCAATACCGGCGTGATATTGGGTATCGTGCGGTGAAGTGAGCGATTTCCCGAAACCCTACGCCCTCCAATTCAATGGCAGTCGCTTAGCCAATGCCCTGCTCAAAGCCATGGGCTGGCGCGTTGAGTTTGATGGTTTCCCAACGATGCAAGGCATTGCCATCGTCTATCCGCACACCAG
>JAYSRZ010000569.1:0-2688 GCA_043720775.1 Variovorax sp.
CACCCACGCTATTGGGGGCACGAGCGTTGGCGGCTTTGTTGCCTTCATCACCGCCATGCTGCTGCTGATCACGCCGCTCAGAGCTCTCTCTGAGATCGCGGGCAGCTTAACGCGCGGGCTCACTGCGCTGGAGCGCGGGCTTGATCTGCTAGAGCAAACGCCGCGCGAGAGCAGCGGCGCATACACGCCTGAAGCCAGTGCTTCGCTGGCTTTGAAATTTGAAGGCGTGCATTTGAAATACGCCAATTCTGAGCAAACCGCTTTGACAGGCGTTGACTTAGACATTGCGCCGGGCCGCACTGTCGCTCTGGTAGGCAGCTCGGGTTCGGGCAAAACCACGCTGGTCAATCTCCTGCCGCGCTTCGTCGATGCCAGCGAAGGCCGCGTAACGCTGGGCGGCGTGGATATCCGTGAATGGCGCATTGATGCATTGCGCGATCAGTTTTCATTTGTGAGCCAAGATGTGGTGATGTTTAGCGGCTCGGTGGCGGCCAATGTGGCTTTAGGCGATGCGCCTGATGCTGCAAAAGTGCATGCTGCTCTGGCAGCTGCACATCTTACGGACTGGGCGCGTGGCCTGCCTCAAGGAATTGACACCCCAGTGGGCCACAACGCCAACACTTTAAGCGGCGGTCAGCGCCAGCGCTTGGCCATTGCCCGCGCGATCTACAAAAATGCACCCATCGTGATCTTGGATGAGGCCACCTCTGCCCTCGACACCGAATCTGAGCTCGCCGTCAAAACCGCCCTCGCCCAACTCACCACCGGCCGCACCACCCTCATCATCGCCCATCGCTTGTCGACCATCGAGGATGCCGACGAAATCGTCGTCATGCATCAAGGCCGCATCGTTGAGCGCGGCTCACATGCCGAGCTCATTGCAGCCTCTGGCCACTACGCGCGGCTGCACAGCTTGGGCAGCGCCTCAGGAAACGTTTGATCAGGCAGCGCTTAAGCTGCCCTTGAGACTAAAGCGGGTCAGTCGTGATGCCTACCGTGGCCGTGACCATGGCCATGACCGCGGCCATAGCCATCGCCGTAGCCATATTTGTAAGCTTTCTTATGCCATTTCTTCGAGTGGCCGGGGGGAATGTGGTAGCCGGGCTGCGCATAGACGACCGGCTGCACCACCACGGGCGCAGGCTGATAAACCGGGTAGTAAGCCACAGGCGGCGGCTGGTAAATCACCGGAGGCGGCGCGTAAATCACGCGAGGCGCTGGGCGCGGGGAGCCCACGGTAATCGTCCAGCTCACATCGTTGGCTTGAGCAGCCCCTGCAGCCAAAAGTGTCATTGTGGCCGTAGCCGCAATAGCAGCCGTCATCCATGCTTTCATGATGTTCTCCTTTGAATAGCAGTGCATCTTCAACGGCTGACAGCTCCCGGCGTTGTCATCATTTGTGCAAAGACGGTATCAAGCTGTAAACGAGCCACCATGCCCTCTAAAATCAAGGCATGACAGCATCTTCCTCCTCTACGTCCATTCCCGCCGCCGATTCGCCCAAGCCCAGCAATTTCCTGCGCCAAATCATCGAAGCAGACTTGGCCAGCGGCAAACATTCAGCAATAGTTACCCGCTTCCCGCCCGAGCCCAATGGCTATCTGCACATCGGCCATGCCAAAAGCATTTGCCTCAATTTCGGATTGGCGCGTGATTACAAAGGGTTCTGCAATCTGCGGTTTGACGACACCAATCCAGAGAAAGAGGAAAAAGAATACGTTGACTCCATCATCGATTCAGTCAGCTGGCTCGGCTTCAAGTGGGGCAAGGATGGCAACAACACCGCGCTTTTCGCCAGCAATTATTTTGATTTCATGTACCAAGCCGCCGAGCATCTGATTGAGCGCGGCCTAGCCTACGTAGATGAGCAAAGCGCCGAAGAGATGCGCGCCAACCGGGGCGACTTTAACCACCCCGGCAAACCCAGCGCCTTTCGCGCATTAGATGCCGCGCATCATTTGAAGCGCTTTCGCGAAATGCGCGCTGGCCTGCATGCCGATGGCGCGATGGTCTTGCGTGCAAAAGTTGATCTCGCCTCCCCCATCATCAGCATGCGCGATCCCACGCTCTACCGCATCCGCCGCGCCACACATCACAACACCGGCGACGCATGGTGCATTTACCCCATGTATGCCTTTGCGCATCCGATCGAAGACGCGCTAGAAGGCATCACACACAGCATCTGCACGCTTGAATTCGAAGAGCAGCGCCCATGGTACGACTGGCTGATGGATCGCTTGGTAGAGACAACAACACTGCCCGATGGGCGCGTTGTAGGCGGCCTGATTAAAGCGCCGCAGCCCCGCCAATACGAATTCGCCCGCCTCAACCTCACCTACGTCATCACCAGCAAACGCAAACTCGCCCAGCTCGTCAACGAGAAGAAAGTCAACGGCTGGGATGATCCCCGCATGCCAACCATCGTCGGCCTGCGCCGCCGTGGCTACACGCCTGCAAGCCTGCAACTCTTCGCCGAGCGCATCGGCGTGAGCAAATCGGATAGTTGGATTGACTACGCCACGTTAGAAGGCTGCCTGCGCGAAACGCTAGACCCAATCGCCCCCCGCGCCATGGCCGTACTAGAGCCGCTCAAACTCATCCTCACCAACTGGGAAGAAGTCTTCGGCAGCGCAGAGCATCTGGAAGACTGCTCCGCCCCCGTCCACCCACACCTGCCCGAGCTCGGCA
>JAYSRZ010000570.1:0-7578 GCA_043720775.1 Variovorax sp.
ACAGTATTCCATTTGGTCGCGAACGCGCCCAAATCATTCATGCGCTTGAGCAGATCTGTGCCGCCGCTGGTCAAAATGTAGCCAGAATCGCCGTGGCCAACGAGGCTGGCAGTGCGCAATTCTTTCAGGCGAGTGTTCAATGTATTTGGCGTGATGCCGCCCACGCTGTCTTGCAGCAAGCGGAAGGTTTGCGGATGACCGTCTTTCAAGGCCCAGAGCACGCGCATCGCGTAACGGGATTCCAACAGATCAAACAGGGCGTTGACGGCGGCGTTGTCTTTTGCGCTCATGAAAGGGTGCTCCTAAGCAGTGTTTTGATGAAGTGATGTCAGAGGTTTAGTCTCGAACTGATTGAAATATAACGCTTTTTCCAGAAATTGCTACAACTTTCGTAGCTTGCTATGCTTTTAAGACTCGGGAATACCCGAATTTGTAGCGAAATTGCTGCACTTTTGGGAGCAGGCCTTGCCTAGCGATGCCCCCAAGCCCGCGCCAATGCTTGCTTCGGAGCTATGAATTAGCGACTAAGCTGCTGCTGCAGCGACGACCAAACGCCAAAGATGCGTCGTCTCGCGCGAGCGTGCAGCGTGGAAAGGATCGCTTGCGTCATTCGCCTTGGGGTGGCGCGGCTGCGTGTGCAATTGCCCGGCTACTTTCAGGCCTGCTGCAGCGATCAGCTCTTGTATTTCCCCGGCGTGGCGCAGGCCGAGATGCTCCGCAAGATCTGACAAGATCAGCCATGCTTCGCCTTTCGGGGCGAGATGTGTTTTCAAGCCTGCCAAAAATCCGCGCAGCATTTGGCTGCTCGGATCGTAAATGCCGCGCTCCAGCGTGCTGCCGGGTGTGCCGGGCAGCCAGGGTGGGTTGCACACGATCAAGTCTGCTTGGCCGTGCTGCGCGAGATCGGGGAAGAGATTCGCCTCCACGAGCTTGACTTGTCTACCGCCCACCAGCCGCGTGATGTTTTCCTTCGCGCAAACCAGTGCTCGCGCATCAATGTCCGTGGCCACGATACCCGATGCCGCGCATTGCCAACACGCAGCTGAGCACGCCTGAGCCTGTGCCGATGTCAAAAGCTTTGAGCTCTTGCGCTGGCTTGCTAGAAGGCAGCGGCGCTTTCTCCACCAAATCGATGTATTCCCCGCGCACAGGAGAAAACACCCCGTAATGCGCATGAATGCGTCGCTCAATCGCCTTTTTATCGCGCCCCAGCGCCGGCACAACCACGCCCTTCTTGCGCCACTCAAATGCACTGATGATGCCCAGCAGCTCGCGCAGGCTGGTGACTGATTTTTCTACTTCAACTGGCTCGCCCCACGCTTGGTTACAAGCAAGCTTCACATCAGGCGCGCGTGGCAACGGGATGCTGAAATCTGCATCCAGTGGAATCAGAATCAGCCCAAGCACGCGAGCGCGCTGAGCCTGCGCTTGGCGATGCTTGTAAAACTGCTTGGCCATCTCGTCATTGGCTTTTTGTGCATTGGGCGCAACGCTTGCCGTGGCCTTCGTGGAGACGTTTAAGTTCGAACTCGACTTCGCAGCCGGCGCTAGCGGCGCTGCATTCAAAGCATCGCCATCGTCAAAGTTATCTTCCGCATCCCCATTCGCAATGGCCAGCGCGGCAGCCCGTGCAGAGCGAGCCGTCGGCGCAGCATCTGCCGCCTTGCGAGGTGTATTACGCGCCGGCTTCAGGCTCGCGTTTTTCTCGATCCGCTTTTCCATACGTTTTTCTAGCCGCCGCTCCAGCGCCTGCATCAATAGCTTCGCATTCTGAAAATCCCCGCGCCAAAGCATGCCCACGCCGCCAGCTGCAAGCCGGTAAGCCTCATCCGCGCTCAGCGTGTCGTCCACCACCTGAATCCGCTTAGGCGGCAAATTCCCCCGCTCGCTACGCCACAAAGCCGATTGCGGCACGTCTTTTTCAGTCCATTGAAGAGTTGGATTGGAGGGGGTATTTTCTTGCGTCATTTGCAAGCGATTTTACCTGTTTGCCGGCATAGAATCTGCGCAGAGTGCTATATATTTAGGAGTAAAAGAGTGCTTGCATCTGCGCACTGCGCTCAGTAAAATACATGTTTATATAAACAGCATTCCTCATCCATTTACAAGGCAAACCAGCCATGAGCCAGCTCCCCGCCGCCTCCAACCCCGCGTTCACCGACATCGTCGAACTCATTGCCAGCGCCAAGCATCGCGCGATTGCAGCGGTCAACACCACCTTGATTGATTTGTATTGGCAAGTTGGCGAGATCATCAGCCGAAAAATAGCCTCTGCTGAATGGGGCGATGGCGTAGTGAACCAGTTGGCCGAACACCTAGCTCAAACCCAGCCCGGGCTGCGTGGCTTCACCCGCCCAAACTTGTTTCGCATGCTGCAGTTTTACGAGACTTATAAAGACGATATAAAAGTCTCAGCACTGCTGAGACAATTGCCTTGGACACACAACCTGACTATTTTCAGCCAGTCCAAACGCCCCGAAGAGCGCGAGTTTTACCTCTGCGCTGCCATCAAAGAGCAGTGGAGCAGCCGGGAGCTAGATCGGCAATTCAAAGCCGCTGCTTTTGAGCGCGTTGTGCTCCAACCTGCAAAAGTCTCGGCAGCGCTGCGACTTTTGCAACCCGAGGCCCTAAGCGCCTTCAAAGACACCTACATGCTCGAATTCCTAGGCCTCCCCGAAGCCCACAGCGAATCCGATCTTCACAAAAGCCTGCTTGCCAAGCTCAAAGTATTCCTCGGCGAGCTAGGCCGAGATTTCTGCTTCGTCGGCTCAGAATTCCCCATCCAAGTCGGCAGCCGAGATTTCGCGCTCGATCTGCTCTTCTTTCACCGCAGCTTAAATTGCCTCGTCGCCATTGAGCTCAAAGTAGGCCGCTTCGAGCCCGAATTCTTGGGCAAGCTCAGCTTCTACTTAGAAGCGCTAGACAGAGACCTCCGCAAACCCCACGAAAACCCTGCCATCGGCGTGCTCCTGTGCGCCAGCAAAGACGACGAAGTCGTCGAATACGCCCTAAGCCGCACAGCCTCACCCGCGCTGATTGCGCAATACGAGACCCAGTTGCCAGACAAGGCGCTGCTGCAAAGCAAGTTGCATGAGTTTTATTTGCAGAATACGCTGTAACTGATAATCTATTCAATTTACTATTGAAAGCCAGCTTGTGCCACAAACGATCATTTTCGATACAAATTACTTGAGAAGTTTCAGTCAGAATGACTACTTAGCAGGCAAACTTCCAGAAAAACTTAGGAAGCAGATTAGTCTCGCTGTCGCACGCGGCGATCTGGTGGCGCTGGTAGATACGGTACGAATAGAAACAAATGCTTGGCTCGAACTTGGATATCGAAAAAAGCAGGATGAGATAAGAGACTCAATTGAACGCCTTAAGTTAGCGGGCTACAGCGTTAGTCCTGAAAGTGTGATCGGAAGCAAATTACTCGACTTTTTCGATCTTCTGAAACTTGCGAGTAGAGAATGCACATTGATTGCTCCTAGCATCGAGGACTACAAAGAAGCGGAGCGTCGTACCTCGTACAGACTTGCGCCACATCCCCAAAAAGCTGAGGGCGAAGAAATGCGGGATAGGGTCATTTGGTGTCAGGCCTTGCGCTTGTCTAGGGAAAGCAACAACCCTGTACTGATCGTTTCGGGGGACACTTTATTTAAGAATGGTGCTATTTCCGATGAAGGTATCAGTGCTCGTATCAAAGTTGTTGAAGCTGAGGCTGATCTTGATCAACAACTTGGCGAAAGACCAAGCCATATCGTCGAATTGATAAACTCGTTGCTTGTATTTGCACCTGAGTTAGTCAAGTATGGAATAAATCTAACTGCTGACGCAATACAAAGTGTCGAAGAATTACGCAAAGTGCAGGAGAGAGATGGCTCAGTCACGCAACGGTTTTTGCTTCTGACGTTAAATGTGAAAAATCTTGAGGCGCAATGTGCGATTAGCCTAAATTCCATGATGAATCAACCTCGTTCGATTCATTTATTGACTACACCACCTATTACTTTGGTGAGAGAAATCGCAAAACAAGAACATCAGTCACAAGATTGGGAGACCAGTATTAACGCCCAGGATCGAGCTATGAATGAACTACGTCAACTAATAAGGAATCACTAAATGAATATTCAATTTGGCAGTCAAACATTTATTGGTGTCCAAATACCCTTGCTTTGGGGCACGCGCGCCGTGATTGGGCATCACGGAGGCGAGGTTTCTATTGTTGATTTGAGCGGTCAAATGGCAAAACCAGAAATCGTTAGTAATGTGCCTTGGCAAGGAATTGAATACGCTGAGAAAGAAGATGGATTTGTAATCTACTGTGAAGGTAAAGCCACATACTTTTACTCGCCGTCAAGAAAAATCATTCGCGATCTTTTGGGGAAATTGCCGGAGTGTGAAATAAAAAAGGACGGCATGCGCTTTGGCACGAACCACGTACAGACATCGCAGATTCACGGATTTCAGGTTGGAATTGGAATCACTGAAAACGGATTCTTTATGGGAGGGCCAGCACCAAAGGGCTTAGCGCAATTGATTGTTTAATTCAACTAGCTAAGCTAATAAGTGAAAAGTACTTCTACCTCCTTGGTTTACTCTACAGAATCAGGTCGAATGTGTCCTGATTGCACTCAGCCGTTGGTGGCATGTCAGTGCGCCGCAAATAAAAAAGCGCTGACCGCGACTGGCAGCGTGTCCCCAGACGGCTTCGCACGCGTACAACGCGAGACAAAGGGGCGAGGTGGCAAAAGCGTGACGCTGGTGCGCGGGCTGGGTTTGGATGCTGTGGCGCTGGCGGCGCTAGGCAAGCAGCTCAAGGCGGCTTGCGGCTCGGGGGGCACGATCAAGGATGGGGTGATTGAGGTGCAGGGCGACCATGTGGTGACGGTGATGGCGGCGCTGCAGAAGCTAGGGCATAGAGTAAAGCGTGTAGGCGGATAGGCTTGAATACTGATTAAAATAACAGCTTCATAGTTTGAAAATCAACATCGCATCACGTCATGGCAACGCCGCAATCACCATCGCCGCAATCTAGCAGCATCACTATTTTTGAAACCGAAGATGGTAAAACGCGTGTGGAGGTTCGGTTTGGGCACGATAACGTCTGGTTGACTCAAAAACTGATGGCTGAGCTTTATGAGTGCTCCACAGACAATGTTTCATTGCACCTGAAGAATATTTTTACCGACAAAGAATTGGAAGAAGCGGCAGTTACCGAGGATTCCTCGGTAACTGCCGCTGATGGCAAAAAATATCGCACGAAGCTCTATAGCCTAGAGGCCATTATTGCTGTGGGTTACCGAGTGCAGAGCTTGCGAGCCACTCAGTTTCGTACTTGGGCGACAGATCGCCTCAAAGATTACATTCTCAAAGGCTTCGCGATTGATTCCAGCAGGTTTAAGCATGGCACGCGTTTTGATCAACGTTATTTTGAAGAGCTGTTGGAAGAGGTGCGCGAAATTCGCGCTAGCGAGCGGATGGTTTATCAAAAAATCACCGATATTTATGCGACAGCAGCTGATTATTCTGCCAACACAGCAGCTGCTGAGCAGTTTTTCGCTGCTGTTCAAAACAAGTTGCATTTTGCGATTACCGGGCACACTGCGGCTGAAGTTGTGGCCAAGCGTGCGTCTGCTCAACACCCCAATATGGGGCTGACTACTTGGCGCAAGGCACCCGTAGGGAAAATTCTTAAATCTGATATTGGCATCGCCAAAAATTATTTAAAAACCGATGAATTGATGGCACTCAATCGTATCGTCAATATGTATCTCGATCACGCAGAATTTCAGGCCAGTCGGGGCAGGCTCATGAAAATGAGTGATTGGGCAGTCAAGCTTGATGCTTTTTTGAAATTCAATGAACAAGAGATATTGCAAGGCAAGGGCGAGATCTCACATTCAGTGGCGTTGGCATTGGCTGAAAAGCAATATGAGGTTTTTCGCGTAGAGCAAGACCTACGCTATGAATCAGATTTTGATCGCCTGATCAAAAATTTACCATCTAAAAAGAAAACGCCAAAACTCTAGGTTGCTTGAAAATTACGCTCAACATTTTTGAGCACGTATGTACCTCGAGTCTGTGGTGATTTTCTCTCTTACTCCCTAGCGCTTAATTTGTTGACTTGCAGCTAAACGAAGCAGCATCTTCCATGTTGCCACTGCCGTTGTAGATGGCCTTGCTTGGATACGGGCAGAGAGGCCGAGTGCGGGTGGCTGACCACTCTTTGGGGAGCTCGGGGTTGGCTGCCGCTGCGTTGCCTGTGCCTCGGGCTGTGGCTGTGATTTGCTGCGGAGCGATGCCGCGCTCGACCCAGTTGACTAGTGGCGTGAGTGCATCAAACTGATCGGCGGCGGGGCCGGCGCTGCAATGCGCCATACCGGGGACGGGGAAATAGCGTGCGAAATCTGCGCCTTTGCCGTTTTGCGACTCGTTGACTCTGTTCCACCACGCTACGGTGTCGTCATGCGAGAAGATGGCGTCGGACACGCCGTGATAAAGCAAGACTTTTGCGCCGCGCTGGCGCAGCGGCAGGAGATTCTCGGGGCTGAATTTGCCGGGGGGCGTGATTTGCGTGTTGGCGGATTCTGGGAACGCTGCATTGGTGGCGTAGATCGCGGCGTAGGCTTCATCGACGTTGAGCGCAAATGGATTGGGGATACCGCGCGGGGGCGTCATGAAGATGAAGCCGGCTGCGGGGTCGAGCACCAGCGAGTTGACGAATTTCCATTGTGCCCAGTTGGGTGAGGCGATGCCGGTATCCCATGGGAAGCTGGAGTAAAGCGGGCTGCCGCCGCCTTTGGTTTTACCGCCTGCGTGGACTGCGATGAGCTGCTCTTTTTGTGCGGTGCTCAGACATGACCCGTCTCTTGCGCCGCTGCATGTAGCTACATCGCGATTCAAGTCAAACGCTTTTTGGCAGGCGGCGGTGTCTTGCACGAGGCCGTCTTTCGCGCCGTCGAGTGCGTCGCATTTTCCGAGGATGGCGGTGGCGATGGTTTGGCGCTCTTGGGGCGTGAGCGCGGAGCTTAGGTTGGCAACGGTGGCGCTGGGGTTGAAGGGATGCGACATCGTGGCGCCGGGTGTGGAGAGTGCTTGCCAGCCGGGCAGGGCCCACATTTGCGCAAGCGCAGCATTGGGCAGGCGATAGCCGGGCGCGCCGACCAAGAAGCCGTCGTAATCGTTTTGATAGCGCGATGCGGCAACGAGCGCATGTCTGCCGCCATTAGAGCAGCCGCCGATGTAGGAGCGATCGGGCGCTTTGCCGTAAGCGGCTGCGATCAATTGCTTGGCCATGGGGGTGAGCTTGCCCACGGCTTGGTAGCCGTAATCAGCGCGGGCTTGTGGGTCTTCGCCGAAGCGGGGGTTTTGCCGGCCAGTGTGGCCTGCGTCTGATGAGATGACGGCGAAGCCTTGCGCGAGCGCACCTGTGAGCGGGCCGCCGCCTAAAGCGCCCAAGGCGAGCTGCACTGTGCCGTCGATGCCGCCGTTGACTTGATGATAGAAGCGGCCATTCCAGTTTTTGGGCAGGCGCATTTCAAAGCCAATCGCGAAGTCTTGATCGTTGATACCTTT
>JAYSRZ010000571.1:0-2687 GCA_043720775.1 Variovorax sp.
AGGGCGAGTGCGCGCGGTGTGGGCTCCACGCCGAAGCCCGAGCGCTGCACGAGATCATCTTGCAAAGCATCGCGCAATCGCTTCATGGCATTGCTCACGGCGGGCTGCGTCATGGCCAGCTGCTGCGCGGCGCGCGTGAGGCTGCGCTCGCTGAGCACGGTATCCAAGATGCGCAACAAATTCAGATCGAGAGTTCGAAAGTTGATGTGGGATGGCTTCATGGGTGGCTTGCTTTACTATCATTTTAATGAATAGTATTCATCATGGATATAAAGCAGACATTTATTGGTGAATACCCTAGTATTGACGCATCTTCTCTGCACAGTCGATGGAGAAGCGTTGAAAAAGAGGTATTCCATGAGTAAGTTTGTTCACGTTGATTTTTCTAGTTCCCATTCGGGTGTTGAGCGCCTTGAAAACGCCTTTGCTTTCTTCAAAGCCAGCGGTATGCGCTGGAATGGCTCGCGCGCATTGGCTGCACTGCTGGTGGCGGCCTTGATGGCCGCGGTCTTGGTGGTGGCCAATCAAGTGATTGAGACGATCACAGACGGGCATTTGTTTGCCGCTTGGATCGGCCTGTGGGCGCTGGGCTTTGCGGCCATGGCTTTGCTGATGGATCCGATGATGGCTGCTGCACGCTCCGTGCGCCGCGTGGCTGCCCAATGGCGCCAAGCTCGCCGCTTGGCCGCGCAAGATGCGCAAATGTGGGAGCTGGCTCAGAGCGATGCGCGCGTGATGGCTGATATTCGGGCTGCGGCTTCGTTTTCTAACTAGTTTTTTTTGCTGATTTCGATTGCGGGTGGCGTTTATATTGCGTGAAGTGCTATTATTTTTGTAGTGCTCTGTAGGGTTCTTTCTGGTTAGAACGGCATCGAGGGTTGGGACTGCTGCGTCTGCCTCATGTACCCTGCGCGGGATTAGCGGCACTCGCCGCTAGACAAAGAACCAAAACGCTTCGCGTTTGTTTAGCCTGTGCTGCGAAAATCGGCAGCCGCAGCAACCCCAACCGCCATCCTCGCGGCCTGTTTGGTGTGCAAAAGAGTTTCGCTCGGAGAGTGATGGCGAATTTCGCTGCTCAGCCTGCGGGCGAGCAGGGTACATGAGCCCGCCCGAGGACGGCTCCCACAGGCCTAAGCCGTACAAACTATGGCGATTTCAATACAAAAACAGCAGATCGCCGGCAACCAGCCTGCGCAGAGCGCTCACCTTTTGATAGTAATGATCGAATGCACTACAAACACGTAAAAGACGGGTGTTTTGACTCAGGTAACATCACTGTTTTCCCCATAACAACAGTGGTTTGACAGGCTCCCCGTGCGTTTAAATTCGATCAAGTTATCTGGCTTCAAATCCTTCGCTGAGCCGACAAATTTTTTGCTGCCCGGGCAACTGGTGGGCGTGGTGGGGCCGAACGGGTGCGGTAAATCCAACATCATGGATGCTGTGCGCTGGGTGTTGGGTGAGAGCCGGGCCTCCGAGCTGCGCGGCGAGTCGATGCAGGATGTGATTTTTTATGGCACGACTTCGCGCAAGGCCTCTAGCCGTGCGAGCGTGGAATTGCTGTTTGACAACGCTGATCACCGGGCAGGCGGGCAATGGGGGCAGTTTGCGGAGATTGCTGTGAAGCGCGTGTTGACGCGCGATGGCACGAGCAGCTACTACATCAACAATCAGCCCGTGCGCCGGCGCGATGTGCAAGATGTGTTTTTGGGCACGGGCCTCGGGCCACGCGCTTACGCGATCATCGGGCAGGGCACGATCAGCCGGATCATTGAATCTCGGCCGGAAGAGCTGCGGCTCTTTTTAGAAGAAGCTGCAGGCGTCTCGAAATACAAAGAGCGCCGCCGGGAAACTGAGAATCGCTTGGGCGATACGCGCGAGAACATGACGCGTGTGGACGATATTTTGCGCGAGCTCAATGCGAATCTGGAGAAGCTGGAGAAGCAAGCTGAGGTGGCGCAGAAATACAAAGCGCTGCAAGAAGGCATTAGCCTCAAGCAGCAGCAGCTGTGGTATCTCAAGCGTGCGGATGCACAAGAAGAGCAGGGCAAGGTGAAAACCGACCAAGAGGCGGCAGTCAACGCGCTCGAATCGCGCATCGCTGATTTGCGCAAGATCGAAAGTGAACTGGAGACTGTGCGCCAAGCGCACTATGCAGCCGGCGATGGTGTGAATCAAGCGCAGGGCTTGCTTTATGAGGCTAGCGCCGATGTCGGCAAGCTGGAAGCGGAGATTCGCTTTGTGGTGGAGGGCAGGCAGCGCATTGAATCGCGGCTTTCTCAGATCAAAGAGCAATCGCTGATGTGGGCCACGCGCAAAGATGAATCATCAAGCGAAATCGAGACGCTTTCTGCCCAGGCTTTTGACCATGATGAAAAATCTGCGCTTTTGGCGGCGCAATTTGAAGAGCAGGGCAATCAGCTGCCTGAATTTGAAGAAGCGCTACGCGGCGCGCAGGGCAAGGCCAATGAACAGCGCATCGCGGTGAGCCAAGTGCAGCAGCAAATCCAAGTGTTGGCGGCGGATCAGCGCAATATTGAAGAGCAATCACGCGGGTTGACATTGCGCAGCGAGCGGCTGCGGGCAGATAAAAATGCACTGGCTTCGCCCGATGAGCAGCGGTTGGTGAATCTCACTGCCCAGCTTGCTACAGCAACCGAGGGCAAAGATGTCGCTGAAGCGCGATT
>JAYSRZ010000572.1:0-2686 GCA_043720775.1 Variovorax sp.
GAAAAGCAATTGCAAAAGGAATTGCAATCGCGTTGGGAGCGAGAGCACACCGCAAGTAGCGAGCTATCTGGCAGCATGCTGATGTTGACGATTTTGCAAAGAGATGCTTGGTTGCAGGCACTCAGCAACAAGCAAATGGCAGAAATGACGCGGCACTTTTTCACCAAGCTGGCCGATAGCGCTGCTCTTTTCAATGCAGAGCATCTGCAATTTGTAGGTGATAGTTTGCTGATCGTTTTTGATCAAAGCACGGATACGCTTTCGATGCATCACGCCAGCAGAGCGCACAAGCTGATGAAGTCGTTGTCGACAGTGAGCAGTAGCATGCAAACTTATGTGCGTGAGCAGTTTGCCAGCGTGGAAGGCAAGCCTAGCTTTACTTCAAGCGCAGTCGTGCATTTGGGCCAGCTGAGCTTGGGTAGGCTAGACGGTTTGGCAGGTGGCATTGAGCAGCTCATGCCCGTGGGGCAAGACGTGCAGCTGATGTTCAATTTGCGCATGGCAGTTCAGGTGCTGGGTTGGCCAGTGGGTTTCAGTGATGCGGCGCTTGCGCATTGGGGCTCAAAGGGCATGGGCTCAGGGGTTTCTGAGTATCGCGAAGCGAAGGTCGGCACGCAAATTTTGCGGATTCACCGAGGCGCTTAGTGCTTTATCTCTGGCTTGTTGCCGCAAGATTCCAACCGCAGTGATTTATTGGCCCAGTGCTGCGCGAATCGACTCAATTCTGGCGCGATTCACGCCAAAGTCTTTTTGCCCCAAGCGGCTTGCGCTACGTACATCGATGATGCCTTTGCTGGCATCCAGTGCAAACTCCACGTCGTCAGTGAATTTAAACGACTTCGTGGTGCTTTGCGCGTAAATATAAGTCGGCTCTTGCTTGATGATCACGGTGCGCGGCATTGATTGCAGCGCTTGAGCGATTTTGGCCATCTCAGCATTGCCATCGCCGGTGGCTTTAAAGGCAGTGATAGCGCTGTACGTTTTTTGCGGATGCTCTGGCCACAGATCGGCTTGGCTCGTCACGCAGTTTTGCGTGCGCGAAGGGCGCTTGAGCTTGCCATTTTGCAGCCCGAGATCAGCGGGCGCTTTGCCGCGCAGCAAGCCCATTTGGCCTAAGACCAACAACACCAAAGCCAGAATGGCAACGGCAATAAGAAAAAGAATGACATAACGCATAAAGTATCACCTCAAGAAAATAAGAGCACTACAAAAATAATAGCACTTCACGCAGTATATACGGGCGATAAAGCTTATTTTGTTCCAAAAATACGATCCCCTGCATCACCCAACCCAGGCAAGATATAGCCATGCGAATTGAGCTCGCGATCAATTGCAGCAGCATAAATTGGCACTTCTGGATGCGCCGCTTGCATCGCCCGCACGCCTTCTGGGCAGCCGACCAAACAGACAAACTTGATGCTTCGCGGCTTGAGCGCTTTGAGCCGCGTGATAGCGGCAGAGGCCGAGTTGCCTGTGGCCAGCATCGGATCGAGCACGATCAAATCGCGCTCAGCAATGTCTTGCGGCATCTTGAAATAGTATTCAACGGCTTGAAGCGTTGCCGGATCGCGATACAAGCCCACATGGCCTACGCGAGCGCCCGGCACGACATCGAGCATGCCATCGAGCAGGCCCGTGCCGGCGCGCAAGATGCTCACAAAGACGAGTTTTTTCCCATCCATCACCGGGCTCATCATCGTCTCAAGTGGTGTTTCGATTTCAATATCTGAAAGCGGCATGTCAGCGGTGACTTCATAAGCCATGAGCGAAGCCAATTCGCGCAGCAGCTGGCGAAAGCTATTGGTAGAAATCTCTTTTTTGCGCATCAACGTAAGTTTGTGTTGCACCAGCGGGTGGGTGACGACAAAAACGTTGTTGCTGTAGTTAGACTCCATAACGACCTGCTTCCATTGAAATGTTTGTACTTATCCAGTTTATCGGCAAAGCAGCCCATGCGATAGACAGCGGTTCGAATTCAGCATAAGCTCTGTTTTTGCGTAAACCATCACTTGAGAGATGCTGCCATGAAACCCGTGATTGAATTGCTCAAAAAGCGCGACAAAGAGCTTTTCCACGTCGCGCCCGACGTGATGGTGTTTGACGGGCTCAAGCTCTTGTCTAGCTACGGCGTAGGCGCGATGGTCGTGCTGGAGCAGGACGTACTGGTGGGTATTTTCTCTGAGCGAGATTACACACGCAAGGTTGCGTTGCAGGGGAAAAACTCCCGAGAAGTTGCCATTGCCGAGATCATGACGCGCAACGTCATCACGGTGCCGCCCTCTGCCGGCACGCGCGTTTGCATGTCACTCATGAGCAAAAATAAAATCCGCCATTTACCCGTTGTTGAAAATGGAAAAGTTATTGGTCTGATTTCCATCCGAGACATCATGGACGACATCATCACCGACCACGAGCAAACGATCTCGCAGTTGCAGACTTACATTACCGGCTAGGCGCTCACGCTCGCTTTAGATGGGTACGCCTTTATTGGCCAACGCATCCGCGCGCTCATTGCCCGGATCACCCGCATGACCCTTCACCCAGCGCCATTCAATCTCGTGGCCGCCCGTGTTGACGAGCGCATCGAGTGCTTGCCATAAATCCACATTTTTCACGGGCTGCTTAGCCGCCGTCTTCCAGCCCTTGGCCTTCCAGCCCGGCAGCCATTCGGTGATGCCTTGCAGCA
>JAYSRZ010000573.1:0-23189 GCA_043720775.1 Variovorax sp.
AGCACGTTTAAATTCAATCGAGGCTAAACCTGTCTCGATTGGAACTTCATTGGCTTGTACGACTGTCCAAACTGGATTTCCTGCGGCGTTCTTGCTCAAGCGATAGTATTGAGGCAGTGTGACCACTGAGCCATTGCCGATGTCTGTTTTAGACACTAAATTTTGAGCCCAGCTGTACCCCATCGTGCTAGTGCTGGTGATCGCTGTTTTTGCAAACGAACTGAAATCAACGGGCACCCTTTTATCGCTAGGTGTAGATTCTTGATGAATTGCCCAAGTTGAGCCATGCCCAGTGCTAAAAGCTTGTTCATACGACTCACTGACTTTGATTTCACTGCTTGCAACTGATCCACCGTTTTTAAACCAAGCCTCTACTGCTGGCCAAAGCGCATTTTTTTTGAAGACAAGGGCACGATTGATGAGTATCGAATCGCCTTTAGAGTCCCTAGGAAACTGGATGGGTGCAACTCTTGCATAGGTGTTACCTTTGGAATCGTTCGATTGAAAAGCAGGCACATATTGGGTTTCCATTTGAAGAGCTTTGTCAGAGTCCGATGGGCGTGAATCTAAGAGCTTTCCATCAATATCTTTGAAGGAGCCATCTTTGTTTTTAAGTTTCTCGATAGCAGAGCGTGACCAAAAATAGGGCATGAAAAACGCCGCTGGGCCTTTGAAGTTGTCTGCGTTTAAAAATAGTGTCCAAGAATTGTCGCCCGTTGCATAGGCTTGTCCGCCCGTCGTCGACTTGATGTTGGTTAGCGGAAGTGGCAAGTAGCCGTAACCTAACAGCTCACCGTTGGTGTCTTGCTTCATATTCAGGCCGTCCGGTGGCCACAGCAGTCTGGGGCTCAGCTGCGCTACGCCATACTTGCCGCTAGGTTGGCTAAATTTGCCCCAGTTGCCTCGTCCAATACCCGGCCCGTTGGAGACACCGCTGAAGTCAGTCGCTACGCCACCCATATGAAACTTTGGCGTTTCCGTACCGAACACCGTATCGTTCCACCAGCCTAGGCCTCCCTCAATGGTTGAATAGGCCTCTTTGGGTTTGGGCGCAGGGAGAAAAGCGTTCATCCATGTGCCTGGCAGACCGGTTTGAACTTTAGCCCCGGGGTATTTGTTAAACAACGGCCAAGCGGCTACGTACATCGAGAAGCCAGCGTTGTATTCTTTCGGTGCGCCTTGCCGATCCACAAGCAGATAACCGCGCATTTTCGATTCGAGAAGATCCGCTTTCAAGCATGTCGATGTGGGCGTCGCTGAAGGCTGGGTCGCTAGCGTGCCATTCGTACATAAAAATGATGCAGAGCCAAAGTTTGGTGCAACAAGATCTTCTGCTAACGTGGTAGCGCCATCTGCTGACGCTACTACGGTGGCGCTGCATGGTGTGTTAGCGACGACCCAAGTCACAGTGGCAGCTTGGCAAGCGCTCGGTGTGGTGAGCACAACACGCTCGGTTGTAGTAGGTGCTGGCGTTGAACTACCGGAGCCTCCACCGCCACAGGCAACGGTGAGACTAACGATACACAGACTAACTAAACGATTCAGTGATTGAAGATTTTCTTTCATCTCTAATTGACCCCTTGATAGGTTTAGTAGTAATTCACAACAATAGAGTGTTTGTCCCGGGAAACACCATAGAAGCTGCACATGATGCCGCGAGGGTTTTCTTCCATCATTGCGGTGTAATGATTCGAGTTAGGAGGCTGTGCAGGGCCTTCTTCAAAGAATAATTTTGGGCATCGATCTAGCGATGCTTTAACAGTGCCATCTGGATTGCGGCCACCAGCGCATAAACCTTGCGCCTTCCAACCACAGCCACCGTTTGCATGCCCGCCGATTTCAGCCGCTGTCTTGGCTTCCGCTGCTTGGCAGCAAGCGGCCTGTGCCGTCGTAGAGTGAAGGTAATATGGCCTCAGACCCTTTTGCGCCCGATAACCATTAACAAGTCCAAGGCAATATTCAGATACATCAACAGCGCCCACATCCGGGTCAGCCGTCATCGGTTGGATCTGTCCTACGCCGGTACATGTCGGCCCAACCAGGGTTTGAGTTCCAGATGTCGGCGTTGTTTCTATCGCACTATTGGCTGTTGTGCTGGCGCTGGAGTCCGAGCCGCTTCCGCCGCTGCACGCCGCGATCAACAGGGTTGCCGACAGAGCAACAATACACTCTAAAAAGAATAGGATTTTTCTGCTCACAAATTCATTCCTTAAAAATAACTTAAGTAATGAATATCATCATGCATTGATAATGCAGTTAAATAGCAGTTATGACGCATGACAATGTTGTCATCTGGTGATCGAATGTAAAGAGTGATTGTCTGTATGTGTGCGTCTGCCTTGTATGTGGCCGGTGAAGCGGTCAGGTTTGTTTACGCTCGCTCAATCAGCATCGAATCGCCGTAACTGAAAAAGCGGTATTTTTCTCGTACAGCAGTTTGGTACAAGCCCATGATGTGCTCGTGGCCAGCAAAAGCGCTGACAAGCATCATGAGGGTACTCTTGGGGAGATGGAAGTTGGTGATCAGCATGTCCGCGACTTGGAAATCGAAGCCAGGGGTGATGAAGATGTTGGTGTCGCCGCTGGTTTGTTGATTTTTCGCGTAGCTCTCTAACGTGCGCACAGTTGTTGTGCCCACTGCAATGACGCGGCCTCCTCGTGCTTTGCATTCTTGAATAGCATCGAGCGTTTCCGAAGGGATGCCGTAACGCTCGAAATGCATGGTGTGGTCAGCGATGTTGTCTGTTTTGACGGGCTGGAATGTGCCCGCGCCGACGTGCAGGGTGACGAAAGCGCGATCGATGCCTTTGGCTTTTAACTGCTCGAATAAGGTTTCATCAAAATGCAAGGCCGCCGTGGGCGCGGCGACTGCGCCGGGATGCTTGGCGAAGACGGTTTGGTAGCGCTGCTCATCCTCATTCGCATCAGCATGCGTGATGTAGTGTGGCAGCGGCACATGGCCGAATTGCTCCATGACGAAGTAAGGATCATGCGAGAGTTCGAAGCGAAACAAACCGCCATCATCATCGGGCCAGCGGCCAATCAGTTGCGCTTTGATGGTGTCCTCGCTGCCGCCATAGAGATGCACCCAATCGCCAATGCGTGGCTTCTTACTTACCTTCATGTGCGCCACCACTTCGCGCCCGGAGACGACTCGCTCGATCAGCAACTCAATCTTCCCGCCCGTTGCCTTCTCGCCAAACAAGCGCGCTTTGACGACTTTGGTGTCATTGAAGACAAGCAAATCGCCTGCTTGCAAAAGATCAGGCAGCTCGCTGAAGATGCGATGTATGGGCTTTTGGCCGCGGCCATCGAGCAAACGAGATGCGGTGCGCTCGAAAGTAGGATGCTGCGCAATCAGCTCGTGAGGCAGCGCAAAATCAAAATCTGCAGTGTTAAATGGATGATTAGCAGGCGTGGAATCTGCGTGATGTGCTATTGATTTCATAGTATCTTGAGGGCTGAACGAACCCGCTCCAAGTCAGGCCGCCGCAGAGCGCAGCTGCTGACAAGGCACAATTATCCTATGCCTCGCAAAATATCCACACCCGAAACTGCCGCTGCTCAAAAGCCGCAGCCCAAATCGGCTGTGGAAAAAGCGCTCGAAAAATTGCGGCTGCATCGCCCAATTGACTATGCACTGCATTTGCCAATTCGTTATGAAGACGAGACGAAAATCACGCGGCTTGAAGATGCGTTGAACGGTGATCTTGCGCAGATTGAGGGCGAGATCACGAGCTGCGAGATTGCTTATCGGCCACGCCGGCAGCTTGTTGCTGTGCTCAATGACGGCACGGATTCTTGCCAACTGCGCTTTTTGAATTTCTATCCATCGCAGCAAAAGCAGCTTGCAGTGGGCAATAAGATTCGCGCGCGAGGCGAGTTGCGCGGCGGGATGTTTGGCTTTTCGATGGTGCATCCGGTGTGCAAAACGTCTGGGAGCGTTTTGCCGACTTCGCTCACGCCGGTGTATTCGACCGTAGCGGGTTTGCCGCAGCCGTATTTGCGAAAAGCTGTTGTTAATGGCTTGGCACGTGCAGAAAGCAGCGGAGCGCTGCAAGAGACCATTCCCGAGAAAATTTTGAGCAAAATAGTCAGTTTGCCGGCATGGAATCTGCGTGAAGCGCTATCATTTTTGCACTATCCTGCGCCTGATGTGACGCTGGCGCAATTTGAAGATCACACGCATCCCGCTTGGCAGCGCTTGAAGATCGAAGAGCTTCTGGCGCAGCAGCTCTCGCAGCTCACCTCGCGTCAGGAGCGCGATGCACTGCTTGCGCCAAAGCTTAAAGCAAAGAAGAACGGCCTGCATGAAAAGCTGCTCGGCGAGCTGCCTTTCGCACTCACGAAAGCGCAGCGGCGCGTGGGCGAGGAGATTGCGCAAGATCTGATGCTGCCGCGTCCGATGCATCGCTTGCTGCAAGGCGATGTGGGCTCAGGCAAAACGATTGTGGCTGCGCTTGCTGCAGCGATCTGCGTGGATGCGGGTTTTCAATGCGCGCTGATGGTGCCTACGGAAATCTTGGCGGAGCAGCATTTCCGCAAACTCGTGGAGTTGCTCACGCCTTTGTTTGAGCCTTTGAACAGACAAGTGGCGTGGCTCACGGGCAGCCAAAGTGCAAAGCAACGGCGCGAAGCGTTGGCGCTGATCGAAAGCGGCCAAGCTGGTTTGGTTGTCGGCACGCATGCCGTGATTCAAGACAAAGTGATCTTCAAAAATCTCGCGTTCGCCATCGTCGATGAGCAGCATCGCTTCGGCGTGGCGCAGCGCCTTGCCCTGCGCTCGAAAATGAATTCTGTCGGCCATGAGCCGCATTTGCTGATGATGACGGCCACGCCGATTCCGCGTACGCTGGCCATGAGCTATTACGCGGATTTGAATGTGTCCACGATCGATGAGCTTCCGCCCGGCCGCACGCCCATCGTCACCAAAGTTCTTTCTGACTCACGCAAGCCGCAAGTCATTGAAAGAATTAATGATCAGATCGCGCAAGGCCGACAGGTCTATTGGGTGTGTCCGCTGATTGAAGAGAGCGAAATGCTTGATCTTTCCAACGCCACGCAAACGCATGCGGATCTCACAGAAGCCTTTCCCGGCATGCTCATTGGTCTGCTGCATTCGCGCATGCCGCCTGCGGAGAAGAAGGCGGTGATGGGGCTGTTTACCAGCGGCGAGATGAAGCTGCTGGTCAGCACCACGGTGATTGAAGTAGGCGTTGATGTGCCCAATGCCTCGCTCATGGTGATTGAGCATGCGGAGCGCTTTGGGCTCTCGCAGCTACATCAACTGCGCGGCAGAGTAGGGCGCGGAGCTGCAGCATCGGCTTGCGTGCTGCTGTTTGCCACTGGCGAGAGGGGGCGATTGGGCGATACGGCAAAGGCGCGACTCAAAGCGATGGCTGAGACGAATGACGGCTTTGAAATAGCGCGGCTCGATTTACAAATACGCGGGCCAGGAGAGTTTTTAGGTGCTAGGCAAAGCGGGGCGGCTTTGCTTCGGTTTGCAGATTTGGTGGAGGATGCGGCACTGCTTGAAAGGGTGCGAGCAGTTGCGCCATTGATGCTGAGTGAGCATGCTGAACTGGCAGCATTGCATATCGAGCGGTGGATGGGCGGGAAGGTGGATTTCCTGAAGGCTTGAGACGGAGAGAAATATCCGGACGCGAAAGACGCGAAAGTTACGCGAAAGGCGCGAAAAAGAAATACAAAAACAAGAAAGAAAATCTAATAAGTTTCAGAACAGCCAATTCATTTGGTTTTGCTTCCCGTATTTTTCGCGTCTTTCGCGTAACTTTCGCGCTTTTCGCGTCCGGAAGTTAAAAAGAAAACCAACCAAGCTAGATCAAAGCCCGAGCCTGCTTCACCGCTGCAATCAAGCTCGAAGCATCCGCAACGCCTTGCCCCGCAATATCAAAAGCCGTCCCGTGATCCGGGCTGGTGCGCACCAGCGCTTGACCTTTGCCGTTATGCAGCCCCAGCGTCACATTCACGCCTTTTTCCACGCCGAGGTATTTCACGGGGATCAAGCCTTGATCGTGATACATCGCGATCACCACATCGAATTTTTTGAAACCGCGCGCTTGCATGAAGATCGTGTCGGGCGGAAAGCTGCCTTGTGCATCAATCCCTTCTGCGCGAGCCGCAGCAATCGCAGGATGGATGATGTCGATTTCTTCTCGGCCAAACAAGCCGCCCTCGCCCGCGTGGGGATTGAGGCCAGCCACAGCAATACGCGGCTTGCGGCCGAGGCTTTGCGAGAGCGCAGCGTGCGTGATGCGGATGGTTTGCAGCACATTCTCAAACGTCACGCGATTCAGAGCTTCACGCAAACTCACGTGAATGCTGACCAGCACAGTGCGCAGCTCATCGCTAGCGAGCATCATGCGCACGGGCATCTGATCAGCAGAGACGCCGGCAAACTCAGCAGCTTCAAATTGCAGCAGCTCGGTATGCCCAGGAAACTTCACCCCCGCCGCGCTCCAAGCCTCTTTATGAATCGGCGCGGTCACGACTGCAGCGACTTCTCCTTGCAAAGCCAACTGAGCTGCCTGTTGCACGCACGCGCAAGAGAATTTTCCAGCTAAATCGTTCACCAAGCCATATGTAATCTGCGTGAGGTGCTCATTTTTTAGTAGTGATTCAGAATCTTCTAACCCAAGCACTGGGATGCCATGCGCCGCTTTATCACCACTGATTTGAATAGGAAAAGCATGAATGCCTTGGATCAAATCAGCCGCACGTTGCATCACGCCCAGATCGCCGAGCACGAAGCAGCCTGCAAGCACATCGGGCGCATCACGAAATGCTTTGGCGACAATTTCTGGCCCAATACCGGCGGGATCGCCAGGCGTGATGGCAATCGGTTTGGAAACAGCAAGAGAATTCGTCATAAGTGTCATTTCATCACATTCGTGATGCGCTGTTTAGGCGCAACCCGTGAGCAGAGCGCACTTGGCAATTTGTACGCCAAGCTTCACAATGGCAGGCTTAACCACTTTGGAGCCCGCCATGCGCATCGCCGCCATTTTCGCTATCAGTTGCCTCATCGTCTCTGGCGCAGCGTATGCGCAAATCAATACCAAGCCCGGCCTGTGGGAAATCAGCAGCAAAATGTCGATGCCGAGCAATCCGCAGCTGACCAAGCAAATGGAAGAATCGCAAAGAGCATTCGCTGCGATGCCGCCCGCGCAGCGCAAGCAAATGGAAGAAATGATCGCTAAGCAAGGCGTGAATTTGAGTGGTGGAGTGGGCGGCGCGACCATGATGAAAATGTGCATCACGCCTGAGATGGCCAACCGAGCGCCAATCGAGCAACGCCAAGGCTGCACCTACAAATTCTCCCAAAGCGGCAACACCCACAGTTTCACGTTTCAATGCAAGGAGCCGCAAGGCGAGGGCGAAGGCAAATACACCTTTTCTGACGCAGACAACTACAGCGGTGTGATGCGCACGAGCAGCATGCAAGGCGGGAAAAAAGAAACGATGGAAATGCAGACGACGGGCAAGTTTTTAGGCGTCAATTGCGGCGCGATCAAACCCTTACCTGCGCTTGCAAAGTAAGCCAAGGTGGCGCGCAGCCGCCAGCAACGGCCTGCCACACCCCCTACCCCCACCTCCAATGCAATGCTAGGAACTTCAAGCCCTTGTAATGAGTCTGCATGGGCTTATCTGTATTCATTGATTCCAAGCCCGCTGCCATGCCACCTTTTTCAAAACATATCTCCCTAGCAGCGCTAGCCGCTGCCGCAACACTGCTCTTCATGGGCTGCGCGAGCAACAGCGGCACGCCAGCCCCATCTCAGTCATCCGACAGCCGCGCCTCATCGCGCGGGCAAGCCTTGGCAGCCGCTGTCGACATGCCTAGTGCAGATGCGTTTGAGATGCGCGATGTGCAGTGGACGGACGCGGATCGCAAGCGCAATGTGCCAGCCCGCTTGTATTTGCCGAAAGACGCCAACCTCAAAGCGCCGTTGGTGATTTTCTCGCATGGCATCGGCGGCTCGCGCGAAGGCTACAGTTACATCGGGAAATATTTGGCGGCCAACGGCATCGCCGCGCTCCATGTGCAGCATGTGGGCAGTGATCGCAATTTGTGGTTTGGCAACCCGATTCAGATGGTGGGTAGGCTGCAAGAAGCGGCCAAAGAAGGCGAGGCCATTGATCGCACGAAAGATATGCGCTTCGCATTGGATCAAGTGCTCTCTGATGCAACGCTGGGCTTGCGCATTGATGCGCAGCGCATTGCCGCAGCGGGGCATTCGTATGGCGCCAACACGACGATGCTGCTGGCCGGTGCGCGCGTGAAGCGTGATGGCAAGACGCTCGATTTATCCGATCCGCGTATCAAAGCGGCGGTGATCATTAGTGCGCCACCTTTTTACGGGGAAGGCGATCCCGCAAAAATTGTAGGCAGCATTCGCATGCCAAGCCTGCACATCACAGCCACCGGTGATGAGATCAACATTCCCGGCTATTACTCATCGGCTAAAGATCGCGTCGCGGTGTATGAAGCGGTCGGTAGCCAAAACGGCAAGATGCTCGCGGTGTTTACGGGTGGCAGCCACAGCATGTTTACAGACCGTTTGGGTACAGGCGGCGAAGCGCTCAATCCGCAGGTCAAAAAAGCCACGCGCGAGCTCATGCTGGCGTTTTTACAAAAACAATTGCTGGGTAACCCAAAGCCGCTTGCGACATGGCCCGCGCAACATGCGCCGCTCGTGGCGCAGTATGATGACAAACTTTAAGGCGTTTTAGGCGTTTTTCCATATGGGTACTGCGTGAGGCGCTACTCTATTTATAGCGTTAATCATGCACAAGGGCATACCCTTGTGCATGCCCTTGTAGCAGCAGGTTTGTAATTGCCAATGCCGTTTTTACAAGCCAAGGCGGGGTAAAATCGCAACATCTTTTGACAAATAGATATCAGAGGCAATATGCAGTTTTTAGACAACAGTATTTTTCAAGCTTTGATTCAGTGGTTGGGCCATGGCTTGACGGAGGCATCTTGGTGGCAGATCGTGCTGTACACCTTGTTCACGACGCACATCACAATTTGCGGTGTCACGATTTATCTGCATCGCGCGATGTCGCATCGCGCACTCGATCTGCACCCGATCGTCTCGCATTTCTTCCGTGGCTGGCTCTGGATCGGCACAGGCATGAAGACAGCTGATTTCGTCGGCGTCCATCGTAAGCACCACGCCAAATGTGAAACCGAGGAAGATCCGCATAGCCCGCAAACGCGCGGCCTCAAAGCGCTTTTACTCACCGGCACCGAGCTGTATCAAGCCGAAGCTGCGAATCCTGAGACACATGAAAAGTACACGCATGGTTGCCCGAAAGATTGGGTTGAAAACAATGTGTATTCCCGCTACACTTGGCAAGGCGTGGGCCTGATGCTCGTGCTCAATCTCGCGCTGTTTGGCGGCTTGGGTTTGACGGTTTGGGCCATTCAAATGCTGTGGATTCCGGTGCTCGCTACTGGCGTGATCAACGGCATTGGCCACTACTGGGGCTACCGCAATTTTGAATCGCAAGATGCGGCGACTAACGTGAGCCCGTGGGGCATTTTGATTGGTGGCGAAGAGCTGCACAACAATCACCACACTTACGCTACCAGCGCTAAATTCTCAGTCAAGCCTTACGAGTTCGATATCGGCTGGCAATACATTCGCGCCCTTCGCGCAATGGGTTTGGCGACAGTGCGAAAAGTGCCGCCCAAGCTGGCACTTGGCGATGTGCGCCCTGTGGCCGATGAGCAGACGCTCGAAGCTTTGATTGCTCATCGTTATGAATTGATGGCAGCTTACGCCCGCGATATTCGCAGCGCATGCAAAGCCGAGATCGCCGCGCTCAAAGCCAAGCAAGCTGACGTGTCGCTCTTGCAAACAGCCAAGCGTTGGTTGCACCGTGATGATGAGAAAGTACCAGCAACAGCTGTGGCCGATCTGAAGGCTGCACGCGCTCAATACCCCGTGCTCGGCAAAATGGCTGAGATGCGCGATGAGCTGCGCCAAATGTGGAGCAGCACGCATCTCTCACGCGAGCAACTTGCGGCTAATTTGGCGGCTTGGTGCAAGCGTGCGGAAGATAGCGGCATTGCAGCGTTGCAAGAGATGTCGATGCGCTTGCGAGCAGCGCGTGCTTAAAGCGTGATGCAAACAAAAAAGAGGCTCCACGGAGCCTCTTTTTTGAGAAAATTTGAGAGAAAGCGGGCTGCATCGCCCGCAAATACTGCGTGAGGCGCTATTAAATCAGTAGTGCGTTAGTGGCGCAGATGAGAATCACACCAGCTTTTCACGCCGCATTTGATCTTGCGCTGTCTCGCGTTGCGAAATCAGTGAGGCCTTCGAGCCATCGACCAAAACTTCCGCCGCACGGCCACGCGTGTTGTAGTTGCTAGCCATGCTGGTGCAATACGCGCCAGCTGAGAGCACGGCAAGCAGATCGCCGCTTTTGATATTCAAATCGCGATCATGCCCAATCCAGTCGCCGCTCTCGCAAACCGGGCCGACGACTTCATAGCTTGTTGCCAAGCCTTCGCGTGGCTGCACCGGCACTATTGCATGAAACGCCTGATACATCGCCGGGCGCGGCAGATCATTCATCGCCGCATCGACAATGCAAAAGTTTTTCTGCTCACCGGGCTTGAGATACAGCACCTCAGTGATGCACACGCCCGCATTGCCCACGAGAGAGCGGCCGGGCTCAATCATCAAATGCCGCTGGCCAAAGCCGCGTGCATCGAGCTTTGCAAGAAGCTGCTTCCACAAATCATCAGCAGCAGGCGGCTGCTTGCCTTCGTAGTTGATACCCAAGCCACCGCCGAAATCGATGTGCGCAATCGGAATGCCCGCAGCCTCAATCGCCGTGACCAAATCCAAAATCCGATCCATCGCATCCAGATAGGGCTCGGTGGTGGTGATTTGCGAGCCAATGTGGCAATCAATGCCGACGACTTTCAAGCCAGCAAGCGATGCGGCATGCTGGTACACAAGCACGGTGCGCTCATGCGAGACGCCAAACTTATTGCCTTTGAGGCCTGTAGAAATATACGGATGCGTTTTGGGGTCAACGTTGGGATTCACGCGAATGCTCACGGGCGCGACTTTGCCCATGCTTGAGGCCACTTCAGAGAGCACATCGAGCTCTTCTTCGCTTTCCACATTGAAGCACTGAATGCCAACTTCAAGCGCACGGCGCATCTCGGCACGCGTCTTGCCCACGCCGGAAAAAATAATTTTTGAAGGCGAACCGCCCGCAACCAAAACACGCTCTAGTTCACCAGCCGAGACAATGTCAAACCCGCAGCCAGCCTGCGCAAATAGCTTCAAAATCGAGAGCGAAGAATTGGCCTTCATCGCATAGCAAATCTGCGCCTTGCGGCCTGCAAAACCTTTTCTGTAGGCGGCCAACGCAGAGAGCATTGAGGCTTTGGAATAAACAAACAAAGGCGTAGTGTGCTGTCGCGCGAGATCGGCCACGCTGTGGCCGTCCACGCAAAGCTGACCATCTCGATAAGCTACAAAAGGGTGGCCGGGTAGGGCAGAAGTGTTCATGATTTTTGTGAATGCTCAGCGCTTTGGCGCTGAAGCCGGAGAGGCTGGAGATGAAGCAGTAGAAGACGCAGCGGGGGCAGGATTGAGTACTTGCGGCAAAGCTGCGCGATTTTGTGCAGCGCTTTCTTTAGGCAGTTTGAGCGCGCCCTTCTGTCCGCAAGCGGCCAAAATCAACAATGCGAATGCAGCGAATACGCTAAAGCCTACAATCCGTTTGAAACTAAACATCATTGAATTTTACTTGCCATGACCGACTTAGATTACCTGCAGCACGCCGAAGCCTTGCTTAAAGCGGTCGAGGCCAACTGTGATCGCATCAACGACACATCGGATGCCGACATTGACAATCAACGTACGGGCGGCATGATCACGCTCGTTTTTGCCAACCGTAGCCAGATCGTCATCAATCTGCAAAAGCCTTTACAAGAGGTGTGGCTGGCAACCAAAGCGGGCGGCTTCCACTATAAATTTGATAGCGCTTGGCGCAGTACCCGTGAGGGCACAGAGTTCTTTTCGGATTTAAACGCGCATGCCAGCGCTCAGTCTGGCATGGCTTTAACTTTTAATTCCTAAATAAATCAAGAATCGATTTTTTCTCTTCCACTGGCGCCTGCTCGGGGGTTGCAATCGGCAGCGGAATATTTGGATCAAGAATCGGATCGGTCAGGCCTAGGCTATTCACGCCTGCGCCTCTGGCAAATTCATCGTAGAACCACTCACCGCCGATATTGAGCACACCCGCTGGTGCCACAGGGTCATTCACGGGCAAGCCCTTAAGTGCAGTCTCCATATAACTGATCCAAACGGGCAGTGAGAGCCCGCCGCCTGTTTCTTTGTCACCCAGTTTTCGCGGAGAGTCGTAGCCGATCCAACTCACAGCCACCACGCTGGGGTGATAGCCAGCAAACCATGCATCAATTGAGTCGTTGGTCGTGCCTGTTTTTCCATAGATATCGTTGCGCTTCAAAGTGGCCTGCGCCTTCGCTGCCGTGCCCGAGCGGGTGATTTCTTGCATTAAGTTGGTCATGATGAAAGCGTTGCGCTCATCGATGCCGCGCATCGTCTCGTTCAATGCAGGCGGTTTGTGATCAAGCAAGACGCGGCCTTTTTGATCACTAATTTTGCTGATGACAAATGGATTGACCCGGAAGCCGCCGTTGGCAAACACGGCATAGCCTGTGGCCATCTGCATGGGCGTGACCGAGCCTGCGCCGAGTGCCATCGTGAGATAGGGTGGATGCTTCTCTGCGTCGAAACCAAAATTGGTTAGCCACTCTTGCGCTTTCTTCGCGCCCACCGATTGCAAGATGCGAATTGAGATCATGTTTTTCGATTTAGCCAAGCCGCGCCGCATCGACATCGGGCCGTCAAACTGGCCGTCGTAATTCTTCGGCTCCCAAGCTTGGCTGCCCGTCACGCCTGCATCAAAAAACAGCGGGGCATCGTTGATCACTGTTGCACCACTGAAGCCTTTTTCCAAAGCTGCGGAGTAGATGAACGGCTTAAAGCTCGAACCTGGTTGCCGCCAAGCCTGCGTCACGTGGTTAAATTTATTCTTGTCGTAATCAAAGCCGCCTACCAGTGCTCGCAAAGCGCCCGTGCGCGGATCAAGCGCCACAAAAGCACCTTCAACTTCGGGGAGCTGCGTGATCTCCCAAGCGCCCTTGGGTGTTTTTACCACGCGAACAATCGCACCTCGCCGAATCTTGATGTTGGCAGCAGCGTTGGCCGACAAACCCGACTGAGCAGCCTTCAAGCCATCGGCGGTGATTTCTATTTTTTCTGCATTGCGACGCATCGCCACAATCTTCTTCGGTGTGGCTTCAAGCACCACCGCAGCAAGCACTTCGTCGTTATCCGGCTGCTCGCCTAGTGCATCATCGACGGCTTCTTCCATTTCATCTTTATCCTGAGGCAACGCAATGAATTTTTCTGGGCCGCGATAGGGCTGGCGGCGCTCAAAATCCATGATGCCTTTGCGCAGAGCGCGATAGGCGGCTTGCTGTTCGGAAGATTTAATCGTGGTCACCACATCCAGGCCGCGCGTGTAGGTTTCCTCCCCATATTGCGCAAAAATCAATTGGCGTACCGTCTCAGCCACATATTCGGCATGCACCCGAGATGCGTCGGGGCCATTGCGAATCTTCACGTCCTCGGCCTTGGCCACAATCGCTTCAGCATCCGTGATGAATCCGTTTTCCTGCATTCGCTCAATGATGTACAACTGGCGACGCTTGGCGCGGGTGTAATTCGCAATCGGGTTGGCAGTGGAGGGGAACTTGGGCACCCCTGCAAGCATGGCTGCTTCAGCGATGCTGATGCTTTTGAGTGGCTTGCCAAAGTAAGTTTCCGCCGCAGCGGAGAAGCCATGGGCCCGGTTGCCTAGAAAAATCTGATTCATGTAGATCTCAAGAATCTGCTCTTTGGACAACGAGCTCTCCAGCTTAAATGTCAACAGCAACTCATAAATCTTACGCGTGTAGGTTTTCTCGTTAGAAAGGTACACGTTTCGAGCCACTTGCATGGTGATGGTCGATGCGCCTTGGCTACGTGAACGCCCCAAATTAGCCAGACCTGCGCGGATGACGCCCAAGTAATCAACGCCACCATGTGAGAAAAAGCGCGCATCTTCAATCGCCAGCACGGCGTGTTGCATGTGTTTGGGAATGTCCTTGAGGCGCATGAGGTTGCGATGCTCTTCACCGAATTCACCGAGCAGCGCACCCTCAGCAGAAAACACGCGCAGCGGCAGCTTGGGGCGGTAATCGGTGAGCTCGCTCACATCTGGCAAATTGGGGTAAGCAGTTGCCAACGCCAGCCCCACCATAAACAGCAAGCCAAGCAAACCGGCCGCTGCTAAGCCCCCGGCCCAAAGCAAAACCTTCCATATTGTGGTCACCCAAGCGGGGCGGCTGGACGCGATAGCTTGCGGTGGAGTGGTGCGATCTTCTTGCATGTGTTGACAACCTCTTTGTTCATTATAGAAACACGCAACCGAGGTGGATGAAGCGCACGTGAAGTCTCTTGACAAGCTTTTTATGGCTTTAAAATCCAAACTTAGCGTTGGCAGTTTCAAACATGATTCGCTATTTTTTGCGCACTGCCTTAGATTTAACGATTTGTAACGCGTCATAAAACGTGGGTTTTTGACAACGTTCAACACACTGTAAATCAGAAAAAGTCCTTGTTTAACAAGGAACTTACTGCTAATATTGAAATACTTTCTTAAGTTTCATGTGCGTACAAGTTGTATATTTGAGCAACAGCGCATTGAAGCTAGATCCTTTTAAATTGGAGTCCCGATTGGTTTCCCTAGCCAACCTTTTCAGTCGCCAGCCCGCGCCACTTGTCGGCTTGGATATCAGCAGCTCCAGCGTGAAGCTTGTGGAGCTGGGGCGCAACAAGACCGGCGAGTGGGTTCTTGAGCGCTGCGCCACCGAGCAGCTTGAACGCGGCTGGATCACCGATGGCAACGTTGAAAAGTTCGATGAGGTGGTCGAGGCGATTCGCAAAGTGGTCAAGAAAAGCGGCACACGCACTAAAAACGTTGCTATGGCGCTCCCTGCATCTGCAGTCATCACTAAAAAAATCGTCTTGCAAGGCGGTTTAACGGATGCAGAGCTGGAAATTCAAGTTGAGGGTGAAGCTAATCAGTACATTCCTTTTTCGTTGGACGAGGTCAGCCTAGACTTTTGTGTGGTGGGCCCGAGCGCGAGTTCTGCGGGTGATGTGGACGTCTTGATCGCGGCATCTCGAAAAGAGAAGGTACAAGACCGTCAGGGTCTGGCCGAAGCTGCAGGGCTCAAACCCATGGTGCTTGATGTTGAATCCTATGCCTCTCGCTTGGCTACTCGCCGTTTGGTCGAGCAACTTCCCGATCAAGGCAAAGATGCGTTGGTCGCATTGTTTGAAGTCGGCGCTATGACGACCAGCATGCAGGTGATGAAAAATGAAGAGGTGGTGTACGACCGCGACCAAGCTTTTGGTGGCGCGCAGTTAACACAACTGATCGTGCGTCAATACGGCTTCTCGCCGGAAGAAGCGGAAGCCAAGAAACGCAGTGGCGAGCTCCCGGAAGACTATGATTCATCAGTGCTTCGGCCATTTGTTGAAAACATGGCACAGGAAATTGCCCGTGCCCTGCAGTTTTTCTTCACCAGCACGCCGCACAACAGAGTGGATCATGTGATGCTTGCTGGCGGCTCATCTTCCTTGCCAGGGCTGACGGAGGCGGTGACGGCGCAAACGTCGTTTCACTGCCAAGTGCTCAATCCCTTTGATGGCATGCAGCTATCGAGCAACATCAAGGAAAATAAAATGCGCCGAGAAGCGCCCTCGTACCTGAGTGCCTGCGGCCTAGCCATGCGGAGATTTTCGCAATGATTTTGATCAACCTACTTCCGCACCGAGAAGAGGCGCGCAAGCGTCGCAAAGAAGCCTTCTTTGTATCTTTAGGCATTGCGGCTCTTCTTGGCGGCGTGATGTGCGGGCTCGTCTACGTCGCCTACCAAGCGCGTATTTCATCGCAAAATGATAAAAATACATTCTTGCAAGCTGAAATCAAAAAGCTTGAAAATGAAATCAAAGAAGTGTCCACATTGCAGGCTGAAATTGCTTCGCTACGCGCTAGGCAGCAAGCTGTTGAGTCCCTACAAGCAGACCGGAATATGCCTGTGTACGTGCTCACGGAATTGGTCAAACAACTTCCAGATGGCGTTTACGTTGATTCGATGAGGCAAGAAAATGTCTCACTCAATTTAATCGGTGTTGCGCAGTCACAGGAACGAATTTCTGAATTGTTACGCAACTTGGCCAATAACAGTACATGGTTTACCAAGCCGGAGCTCGTCCTGATATCAGCGACAACGAGCAAGGGCGCTATCCGCGACCAGCGGCGCGTGTTTGCGTACACGATCAAAGTGCAAATACGCAAGCCGACCGATGTGCAAAAGCCCGCTGCAGGTGCATCGGGCGCACCTTTGCCCGCTACACCAGAACCCAAGAAAGCTTGAGTTAGACATGGCAACATCTATATCTAAACCAAGCGTTGATCTTGCTGTATGGCAGGAAAAATTGACCTCGCAGTTTCGTGGGCTCAATCCCAACGACCCTTCTACATGGCCCGCTTTGCCGCGCTACGCGCTTTGCTTGGCATTGATGCTGGCGGTTATCGCGGCACTGTGGTTTTTGTGGCTACAAAGCTCAGACGTTGAATTGCAGGCGGCACAAGCTAAAGAGACGACTCTACGCGCAGATTACAAAGGCAAACTCTTGCAAGCCATTAATCTTGACACGCTGAAAAAGCAACGTGAACAAGTGCAGCAATATGTCACGCAACTAGAAAAGCAGCTCCCCAGCAAAGCAGAAATTGATGCCCTTTTGTCGGATATCAACCAAGCAGGCTTAGGGCGTAGTTTGCAATTTGAATTTTTCAGGCCTGGTACTGTTGCTGTCAAAGAATACTATGCAGAATTACCGATTGATATTCGAATCACCGGCAAATACCACGACATTGGCGCGTTTGCAGCTGATATCGCTAACCTATCGCGCATTGTGACTCTAGATAAGTTGGCGATTACGCCGTTCAAAAATGGCGGTTTAACTCTTGAATCAACCGCAAGAACTTATCGCTACCTTGATCCCGACGAGGTCAAGGCGCAGGCCAAGTCTGTAGCAGGGGTGAAGAAATGAAGCTGATAACTTTAGTGCTCAGCTTAGTTTTGCCCTTCGCTTTAGCAGGCTGTTTTGGTGACGATCAACAAGATGTTAAACAATGGATGCAAGAGCAACGCAGCCAAGCCAAACCTAATGTGCCGCCTGTGCCTGAACCTAAAAAATTCACGCCAGAACCCTACAAAAATGACTTGTCTGTAGACCCTTTCAGCGACTTAAAGCTTGCTCAAGCGCTCAAACGAGAGTCTAGCCAAGCAACAGCGAACGCAGCACTCGTTGCGCCCGAACTTAACCGACGTAAAGATGTTTTGGAAAGTTTCCCGTTGGATGCCATCTCGATGGTGGGCACCATGCTTCCTAAAGGCATGCCTGTCGCGCTCGTCAAGGTTGATAAGTTGCTCTACCAAGTTCGAGTCGGGGGCTATCTGGGACAAAATTACGGAAAAATCGTCAAGCTGACTGAAACAGAGTTGGTTTTGCGAGAAATTGTGCAGGATGCAGCTGGTGAATGGATCGAGCGGCAGGCCAGCTTGCAGCTTCAAGAAGGTACAGGTACGACGAAATGAAAACAATGATTCAAACTCTTCGCCAGTGTTCTGGCAAATATTTGGCCGGCCTTATTTTGCTTGGAGCAAGCGGCTTGTCTCTTGCACAAAACGCTATTGAAAATTTGGCAGGCACGGTGCAAGGTGGTGTAGAAATCGTGCGTATCGATTTTGCCCAAGCTTTGAGTGCCATTCCTGCCGGTTTCTCCATTCAATCGCCCGCACGTATCGCTCTAGATTTTCCAGGGTTCAACAACTCCTCCGGAAAAAATATCATTGAGATCAATCAAGGCAATATGCGATCTGCCAACATTGTGCAAGCCGGTGAGCGGACGCGCGTTGTGCTCAATCTCAAGCAAGCTGCTAGCTACAAAACCGAGATTCAAGGCAAAAGCTTATTGATCACTCTCGACAGCAATGCGAGTGCCCCTGTTACGGCTGTATCTAGTGCTGGCAATCCACAGTCGACGTTTGCGCAAGCGAGATCTCGCGATGTGCAGTCTCTCAAAGACATCGATTTTCGCCGCAGCCAAGATGGAGCGGGCCGCATCGTCGTAGATCTTCCTAGCAATCAGGTTGGTGTAGATATCAAGCAGCAAGGTGCTACTTTGGTTGTTGAATTCTTGAAAACCAGCTTGCCAGAAGGTTTGCGCCGGCGCTTAGATGTAGGCGACTTTGGAACGCCTGTTCAAATCGTGAGCACGACGCAGACAGGCGATCGTGTGCGCATGGTGGTCGAGCCAAAAGGGCAATGGGAGCACAGCGCTTATCAAAGCGACAATCAGTTTGTTCTCGAAGTGCGTCAGCTTAAAGTTGACCCGACCAAGCTTACGCAAGGCACGGGGTATACGGGTGAGAAGCTATCTCTTAATTTCCAAAACATTGAAGTTCGCTCTTTGCTCCAAGTGATTGCGGATTTCACCAATTTCAACGTCGTGACATCAGACACAGTCAGTGGGGCAGTGACCCTGCGTTTAAAAGATGTACCGTGGGATCAAGCGCTCGACATCATTTTGCAAGCCAAGAGCTTGGGTATGCGGAAAAACGGCAATGTTCTATGGATCGCCCCGAAAGATGAGCTTGCAGCCAAAGAAAAACAAGAGTTAGAAGCAAAAGCTGCGCTGCTAACACTTGAGCCTGTGCGCTCGCAAGCTTTCCAACTCAATTACACAAAAGCAGCAGAAATTGCTGCTCAACTTGGCTCCACAACTGGCTCGGGTACGAATTCCACACGCCTCCTCTCCAGCCGAGGAAGCGTGATTGCGGAGCCACGCACAAATCAAATCTTTGTGACGGATGTCCCTTCAAAATTGGAAGAAGTACAAGCATTGATTGCTAAGCTCGACGTGCCAATTCGCCAAGTGATGATTGAGGCGAGAATTGTAGAAGCGTCGGATCAATTTGGTAAATCTCTGGGTGTCAAACTCGGTGCAAACGACCTACGTGGCGTTCGCGGCGGAGATGCTGGCTATGGCGTGTTGGGCAACGACCGCGTTGCATGGGGTACAAACTACGGCAATGTGATCGGCACAACAGGATCTCAGGGCGGCACAGTGGATACCGGCGGTACATTCTTCAACTTGCCCGCCGTGGGGCAAAACGGTTTCGGTGCTGCGGCGATTGCCCTGTCGATCTTTAATGCCTCTGCCAATAGATTCTTAAATCTCGAGCTGACCGCGCTTGAAGGTGATGGTAAAGGCCGAATCGTCTCCAGTCCACGTGTCATTACTGCGGACCAAACGCGTGCTTTGATCGAACAAGGCACGGAATTACCGTATCAGATAGCGACAGCCAGCGGCGCGACGTCCATTGCGTTTCGAAAGGCTAACCTCAAGCTAGAAGTTACGCCGCAAATCACGCCCGAAGGCAATATCATTTTGGACGTAGACGTGAACAAAGACAGCGTCGGACAAGCCACAGCAGCCGGCTTCGCGATTAATACCAAGCACGTGAAAACTCAAGTGCTGATTGAAAACGGCGGCACGGTGGTGATTGGCGGCATTTTTGAATTGACCGAAACGGAAAGCGAAACGCGTGTTCCATTCTTGGCCGACCTACCTTACGCTGGCAATCTGTTTAAGCAACGCCAAAAAAGCGTCAATAAACAGGAATTGCTGATTTTTCTCACGCCCCGTGTGATTTCTGATCGTGCTGCAGCGCGTTGACCATTATTGTTCTGATAGCATCGCGACATCTTTTTTTGGGGTTAGATATGAAGTTGATTAAAGTACTTTTTGTGTTTTTAACTTTTGCCTTAGTCGTTGCTTGTGGTGGCGGTGGGGGCAGTTCTGGCGGTACAACGGGTACTGGCGGCACTGGAACAGGGAGTAATGGAAGTTCAAACACTGCGACCGTCGCAGACTTCCAAGCTGTTTTGAGTAAAACAGCTTTAACGAACGCAGCTGGTGATTTGGTGACCCTCAACGTCCTTGTACTGAATGCTGCAAATAATGCGGTACCTAACGTAGCAGTGAGAGTTGCTGTAGATTCACAAGCAGTCTTTATAGGTACGGGCAGCGTGACCGGGGAAACTGGCGCATTCACAGGGCAGATTACTACGCCAGCTAACAAATCGAATCGCGTGGTTAATGTGACAATTACCGTGGGAAGCGTTGTTAAAACTTTGGCGCTGCCAGTTGTTGGTTCCCAAATCACAATTACCCCAGTTCCTGGAGCTCCCGCAGTTAACGCTACTACACAATTCAACATCAGCTTACTCGACGCTGCAGGAAGTGCTATTTCTAATGCTGACTTGATTATCGGTGGAACTTTTGGTTTCTCGGGCGCCCAACCGCGCACCAACTTGAACGGCGATGCATCCTTCACGATCAATGCTCCAGCGATAGCAGGAACTTATACCCTGACGGTCAGCGCAAGCGGCGTGACTGCCACAAGGCAAATCAGCGTGGTGGGCGGTGTAGGTGCTCCTGTCGTGCCGCCAGCGTCACAAATCGTGCTTGGTTCATTAGGCGCAAACCCTACAAACATTAAGCAAAACTTATCTGCAATTGCGACTAATAAATCTGAAATTCGGTTCTTAATGCTCACTCCGCCCCCAGCGAATATCGGAATTGAAAATGTGAGGGTTAAATTCTCTTTGCTCAGACCGCTCGGCGGTGGTGAGCGTCTGAGTACTGGTGAGCAGATTGTATTGACCAACTCCTCAGGCATCGCGAGCTCTGACTATATTGCTGGTCTTCGCACCAGCCCTACCAATGGTGTAGAAGTAAGGGCTTGTTATGCTGCAACTGATGCAGAGCTCGCCGGAAGCTTGTGCCCTAACGCTGCGATAGCATCATTGACAGTTGGAGGCGAAGCTGTGTCATTGTCTATCACAAGCGAGAATTTGTTAACCCGTGCTAACGGTAACGCTCTCTATCGCCAGCGAGTCGTCGTGCAAGTGGGTGATTCAGCAGGCAACGCAGTTGCTGGTGCTGCTATATCTGGGAGTATTGATATCACTCATTATGGCAAGGGAATTCAATTTGCATCGCGTTATCCTCGCACAGTACTCGGCTCTGCTACTGCTGTTTACGTTGTAACTACTCCTCCAAACATTTCAGATACCTATGCATCGGGTACTTTGGGCAATAATGAATTTACAAGCCCAGATCCAATTTTTCGAGTTTGGTGCATCAATGAAGACCGTAACCGCAATGGTAATCTTGACGCAAATGAGGATATTGATAATGACGGCGTGCTCGAACCAAGACGTTCTGAAGTTGTAATCATCCCCGTTGGTAATGGCGTAACAGACGTAAACGGAGTCGCTGAATTCTTTGTTCAGTGGGGGCAAGACGTAGGCACATGGTTAGCTTACACATTGAAGGCAACAGCTAGGGTTTCCGGCTCTGAGGGTACGAACTCTAAACCGTTCACTACTGATGTGTTGAGAGACGATGTGCCCAATGGCACCTTCTTGATTCCACCATACGGTGCTGGAAACTGTAGCACCAACAATTAAACAGTGATCATCCTCATCGGCCTTCCCGGTTCCGGTAAGTCCACAGTTGGCCGGCAGCTTGCTCGCAAGTTGTCGGCTTCTTATCTGGACTCGGATCATTTGATTGAGCAGCGGCTGGGTTGCTCGATCAGGGAGTATTTTGAGCGCGAGGGGGAGGCGGCTTTTCGAGATGTGGAGGAGGCTGTGTTGGCCGATGTAGTGGCTAGCCATGCACTTCCGATGCCTGGCGCGGCGAGCACACATGATGCGACAAAAGACGCGACAGATTATTCCCAAATTAGCCCAGCGCAATTGGTGCTAGCTACGGGCGGAGGCTCGGTCATCCGTGAAGCCAATCGCATAGCTTTGCGTGCTGCGGGGAGCGTGATCTATTTGCGCTCAAGCCCAGAGGATTTATACAAACGTCTGCGCCATGATCGCAATCGGCCTTTGCTGCAAGGCGCCGATCCGATGCAGCGCTTGCGAGATTTATACGTGCAGCGCGATCCACTGTACGCGCAAACGGCGCATTTTCAGGTGGAGACAGGCCGGCCTAGCGTCGCTACGCTGGTTAATGAGATTTCGAAGCTGTTAGAGCTGACGCCGGCTCCGAATACAGCAAACACGCTAAGTGACTGATTAACCACGAAGAATCCTGCTGTGTCCGTGGAAGCCCTTTGATACTTCAATACGAAATGTTCGTATTCCATCAAAACAGATCAAATGAACAAGGCGGCTTGAGAGGCGACAAGGCGCACTAAGGAATATCTCGATTGGGTTCAATGCCGCCTTCGCGCGGGCCGATGGAGCCCATGCGGGCTTTGAGGCTGGGCTGGCCGCCCAAAATCAAGCCGTACACGGTGGCGTTGGCGGCTACTTTTTTCACATAATCGCGCGTCTCGGCAAAGGGCACGTTTTCTGCCCAAGCTGCGCCTTCCATGATGGGGCCGTTGCGCCAGACGCGCGGGCGGCTGGGGCCCGCGTTGTACGCTGCGGCAGCTAAGGGCGATGAGCCCTGAAAATCATCGAGTACGAGCTTTAAATAGGCCGTGCCAATGGCGATGTTGGTGTCGCGATTGTTAAGCTGTTCAATCGTGAAGTTGGTCAGGCCAATTTTGTTGGCCGTCCACCTTGCTGTGGGGGGCATGACTTGCATCAAGCCTGATGCACCAACCGACGAGCGGGCATCCATGATGAAGCGTGATTCTTGGCGAATGAGGCCATACACGTAGGCCGGATCGAGGTTGATCTCTCGGCTGCGTTTGACGACTGAATCTCGAAAGGGCATAGGAAAGCGCTGGTCTGCGTTGAATCCTTCTTTCGTGCGCTCGCTGGTGTTGATGCAGCGATCCCAGATTTCTCGTGTGCATGCGAAATCAGCCGCAGCAAGCAGCTCGCGCTCGCTCATGCCGCCTCGCGTGTGAAGATTTGTTGTGTAATTCCATTCGCGCACGCCGTCAGGCCGCAGGC
>JAYSRZ010000574.1:0-2678 GCA_043720775.1 Variovorax sp.
AGCCTTTGGGCTCGAATTCTTTGAGCATGTCTTGGCCAATCTGGCCATCGAGCACATTGCGTGCGTGCGCTTTGTCGCGGAAAAGGAAGGGAATGTCTAAGATGCGGGCGCTGGGCACAAAATTGGGCACGGGGCCGGTGGAGGAGAAGGTGAGCTCTTGCGTGCCGAGCTGCACGGATTCAATGCTTTCGCGCTCGCCGCCCAATGAGCCAGAGTAGAAGGGCTGAATTTTGTAGCGGCCAGCGGTACGCTTTTCTACTTCGCGGGCGAAGGTGTCAATCGCCACACCTTGGTGGGAGTTTTGCGCCACAGAAATGCTGATTTTCATCGTGGTTTGCGCAATGGCAGCGCTGGTAGTGGCGAGAAAGCCTGCGGCAAGCGATGCTGCGAGCGCAATGACGGACAGTGGACGGGATAGTTTCATAGTGTCTCCAAAGAAGAAAATCAAGCGGCAGATTACCACTCAGTCGATAAAAGTCTAACCCCAAACGCTGCAAACGCTCTGAGGGGATGCCCGCACCAGCGCCCACCGCATAGCAGGTATCTACAGTTTGATTTCGGGGTGATTTTCAAAGATGTGCGCTTTGACAATATCTTCAAAGCTTGTATCCGCGAACAAACCCAGCGCATTGGCGCGTGGGCTGGCGATGCGGGCAGGCCACGTGCTCACAATGCGTTCAATTGCAGGGTCTTTTTGCCATTTGATGCACTCCGCTACTGCGTCGCCAGCTATTAATTTGAGAGCGCTTGCCATTGCGCCCACTGTTGTCGTCATGGCGGGGAGATTGAGCGTAATTAGTGGCCCCCAGTCTGTATCAGACGTCTCGGCGCAGCGGATGATGCCTTCAATCGTGCGGGCGGGCGAGGAAAGGGCAACTTCGGTTTCAGGGTTTACCGGGACAATAGATTGAATGCCGCGTAGCGGCTCGCGGATCATGCCGCTGAAAAAGCCCGATGCTGCGCCATTGGGCGCACCAGGGCGCACGCTGACCGTCATGAGTCTGGCGCTGCGGGCGGTGATGAAAGCTTTGCGGCCGTAATCGGCCATGAGCTGCTCGCCTATGGATTTTTGAATGCCGTAGCTGGACTGCGGTGTTGGCAACGTGGTGTCGGTCACGGGCAATGTGACGGGCAGCAGCGGCGTTTGACCGAACACGGCAAGCGAGCTCGCGAAGAAGACGAGCGGCTGTGTTTTGATGGCGCGGCAGCTCTCCAGTAGAGCATGCGTGGTGGCGTAATTGCTGCGCATGCCGAGCTCGAAATTCGCTTCGCATTCGCCGCTCACGGCGGCTGCAAGGTGAAACACTGCTGCTGCATCCGCATGGCGGGCGAGTATGTTGCTCGGGTTGCTTTGTAACTGGTCAAACAAATCACCGACTTCGCTCTTGATGCGCGGATCGGCAGCAAGATCAGCGGGTGCAACCACGCGATCTGCAAGCACGATGCTGGAGATGCGCTGCGATGCCTGGCCGCGCAGGCCTAAGGAATTGCGTTTCAAAAGCTCGCGAGCCAGGCGTGCGCCTAAAAACCCTGCGCCGCCAGTGATGATAATTTTCATGAGGGTTGAACCGTGTTGAGTAAATCTTGCTCTTTTTGCAACTGGCCGCGCACGTAATCCACATGCTGGCGCAGGGTGTACACGCGGTCAGCGAATTCGAGGTTGAATTTACTGGTGCTGATTTTGTTTTCGATGTCATTGAGCTGCATTCGCGCTTGGCTGATCTCTTCCATGCTCAATTGGCGCGCGCGAATATCGGTTTCCATTTTGAGCAGCTGCCCATAACGGCGGTACAAGCGGTTTTTCTCTTTGAATTGGAGCAGTTCGGGCACCAGTTTGATCACCGGGATGCCAATGGCAGCCAGCGGAATCAATATCAAGAGCAGTCGCTGCAGCGCATTAGCTAGCCAAAAAGGCATGTAGCGCTGCAAGAAAGGGCGACCCTCTTTGAAATAACGTGTGGCCTCATCGGAGAGCGGGAAATCTGCGCCACGCGGATGTGGGAATTCTGAAGGACGGTTCAGGAGCGTTGCGCCTTTGTGGGTGTCGCGTGCGGCTTCGAGCAGGAGGTAAGCAATGGCAGGGTGGGTGTCTTGCCGCACGACGAGGTTGGCGGTGGTGGTGAGCAGGGTGATGTCTTGTGGCGGCGTTTGGCTGACCGGATCAACCGAGCCGGCCTTGAGCACGACGGTGGAGAGATAGGGCAAGCGGCGCGTGATGCCCTCGGCTTGGCTTAAATTGATCAGCGTGGCTGCGTTGCCGGGATCGAGCAGCTTTTGCACGGCAGCGGCTTGTGGGGAGGAAATTAAAATAATGACATCCAGCTTTTTGTCGAGCAGCGCTTGCGTAGCAGCCATGCCGGAATTGGGCTCAAGCATGGCGTTTTGCGCATTGACACCATAGGCGTTAAGTAAATCCAAGGCGACCTTGCGCGTACCGCTGCCATCCGCGCCCACTGCGACTCTCATGCTTTTTAAGCCCTGCAAACTGCCGGCGAGCTTTTTGGCCATGTCGGGGTTTTGTGCAAAGATCCACAACGGTTCATAGCCGATCACGGCAAGCGAGCGAAGCGGCGTTTTCTCATCATCCGCAGCGGGATCAATCGACAGTTGCCCCAAGCCGCCTTGCACGAAACCGGCATTCATTTCTTTGTCTTCCAGCCGCTCCAAGTTTTGCACCG
>JAYSRZ010000575.1:0-7551 GCA_043720775.1 Variovorax sp.
GCACTCCTGCACCCGCTGCCGTCGGCCTACAATCATTGATACAACCTGACAAATCGGTGCTGCATCGTTGCTGCACTCAAGCAAGTAAGAGACACGAGAGACACCTATGCCTTCCATGAACGACAACTCCGTAAAAATGAGTGAAGATAAACGCAACCAAGCCCGCGAGGAATTGCGCAAAGCGGCGCTGGAATATCACGAATTCCCCACGCCCGGCAAACTCGCCATCTCAGCCACCAAGACGCTCTCTAACCAACGCGATTTGGCGCTGGCTTACAGCCCCGGCGTGGCCGCGCCTTGTGAGGAGATCGTCAAAGATCCTAACAACGCTTTCAAATACACCGCGCGCGGCAATCTGGTGGCTGTGATCACCAATGGCACAGCCGTGCTCGGCTTGGGCGATATCGGGCCACTTGCCGCCAAGCCGGTGATGGAAGGCAAGGCGGTATTGTTTAAAAAATTCGCCGGCATTGATGTGTTTGACATTGAGATCAACGAGAAAAACGACCTCGATAAATTGGTCGACATCATTGCTTCGCTTGAGCCCACATTCGGTGGCATCAACTTAGAAGATATCAAAGCGCCTGATTGCTTTTATGTGGAGCGCAAGCTGCGCGAACGCATGAAGATTCCGGTGTTTCATGATGATCAACATGGCACGGCAATCGTCGTGGGCGCGGCGATTTTGAATGGCTTGAAAGTCGTGGGCAAAGATCCGAAGAAGATCAAGCTCGTCACCTCTGGCGCGGGCGCTGCTGCGCTGGCCTGCCTCGGGCTTCTAGTCAAGCTAGGCATTCCGCGTGAGAATATTTGGGTCACGGATTTGGCTGGCGTGGTGTATGAAGGCCGCACTGAGCTGATGGATGAAGACAAGATTCAGTTTGTGCAAAAAACATCGGCGCGAACTCTGGCTGATGTGATGAAGGATGCGGATGTGTTTCTGGGGCTTTCTGCAGGCGGCGTGTTGAAGCCAGACATGGTCAAGAGCATGGCGCCACAGCCACTGATCCTCGCGCTGGCCAATCCGAATCCAGAAATCTTGCCGGAAGAGGTGCACACGGTGCGCAACGATGCGATCATGGCCACGGGGCGCACGGATTATCCGAATCAGGTCAACAACGTACTTTGCTTCCCCTACATCTTTCGCGGCGCACTCGATGCCGGCGCGTCCACGATCACGGTGGAGATGGAAATTGCAGCAGTGCATGCGATTGCGGAGCTCGCGCAAGCGGAGCAAAGCGAAGTAGTGGCAGCGGCTTATGTGGGCGAGAAGCTGGCATTTGGCTCCGAGTATTTGATCCCCAAGCCGTTTGATCCGCGCCTAATGATGAAGATTGCGCCGGCTGTGGCGCAGGCTGCTGCGGACAGCGGCGTAGCGCTGCGCCCGATTGCCGATATGGAAGCGTATAAGCAGCGACTGCAGAATTTCGTTTATGCCAGCGGCACAACGATGAAGCCGATCTTCAATGCAGCGAGACTAGCAAAAAACAAACGCATCGCATTTGCCGAAGGCGAAGAAGAGCGCGTGCTTCGCGCATGCCAGATCGTCGTCGATGAAAACGTGGCGCGGCCTACACTCATTGGCCGCCCCGCTGTGATCGCGCAGCGCATTGAAAAGTTTGGCCTGCGCTTGAAAGAAGAGCTCGATTACGACGTGGTCAACGTCGAGCAAGATCGCCGCTACAGAGATTTCTGGCAAACCTATCACCGCATGATGGAACGCCAAGGCGTGACGGTGCAAGTGGCCAAGATTGAGATGCGCAGGCGCCTGACTCTGATTGGCGCCATGCTGCTGCACAAAGGCGATGTGGATGGCCTGATTTGCGGCACTTGGGGCACCACACAATTGCATCTGCAATACATTGATCAAGTGATCGGCAAGCGCCCCGGCGGCGCGGACAGCACGCCACAAAATGTGCCGGTGTATGCCTGCATGAATGGCTTGCTGTTGCCTGATCGCCAAGTCTTCTTGGTGGACACGCATGTGAACTACGATCCAACGGCTGAGGAGCTAGCCGAAATCACTGTATTGGCCGCAGAAGAGATGATGCGCTTTGGCATCAAGCCGAAAGCCGCGCTGCTCTCGCACAGCAATTTCGGCTCCAGCAATCAGCCTAGTGCGCTGAAGATGCGCAAAGTCTTGGAGCTCCTGAAAGCTCAAGCGCCATGGCTTGAAGTTGATGGCGAAATGCATGGCGATGTGGCGCTCGATGCCGATATGCGCAAAGCCATCATGCCGCACAGCACGCTCTCTGGCGAGGCGAATTTGCTGGTGCTGCCCAACATCGATGCGGCCAATATTGCCTACAACTTGCTCAAAACAGCAGCGGGCGGCAATATTGCGATTGGCCCAGTGTTGCTCGGTTGCGCCAAACCAGTGCATATTCTCACAGCAAGCGCCACAGTGCGTCGCATTGTGAATATAACAGCACTGACTGTAGCGGATGCTAACGCAGCACGGCAGGCGGTTATCCGATAGCACGCACTCACATCAATCGCAGCAAATCAGCATGTCGCCAAACGGATGGCAAGCTGATTTTGCTTAGAGGAAGCCTACCAATAGGGCTTTTGTGCTACTTGCCACTTGCACTTTTTTCCGCATTGCGCGACAATAGACAGCTTAGGAGTTGCGGGAAAACCCGTAGTTTGTGTGAATTTGCTTGAGAAGTCGGAGTTAAACGAGATGCAGCGCTGGATCAAACAAAATTGGGTTGGCGCTTGCTCACTTTTAGCTACTGGCTTTATGGCGCTAGCGCTGACGACTGCGCCGCAAGCGCATGCCAAAGGTCCAGCACCAGAAGCTATTGCCAGCAGCATCGCTCTTGCTGATTTACCCAAACAAGGCCGCGAAACCTACGCATTGATCTTGGCCGGTGGCCCCTTTGCTTACGACAAAGACGGTACCGTGTTTGGCAACCGTGAAAAGCAATTGCCCGCGCAAAAACGCGGCTTCTACCGCGAATACACGGTCAAAACGCCTTACGCCCGCAATCGCGGCGCCAAACGGATTGTCTGCGGCGGCAGTCAACCCGCAAAACCCGAGGTGTGTTACTACACCGAAGACCATTACGCGAGTTTCAAACGCATTGCTCCATGAGCAATAGCGCAAGAGATGAGTGACCGCTAATCAAGATTTTCTTTTTCGTTTTTTGACATAACCACGGAGAGCACCATGCCACTTCGTCATACCAAACCCAATATCGTTCAATCCATCCGCGCTCACAGTGTGCAAGATCTGCAAACTGCCGCGACCGACATGGGCCAGCACTTCCTCTATGCCAGTATCGGCGAGGCGCAGTCTAAGCAAGACGTGCTCGACATGCTCGCTGTGCAGCTCAAGTTGCCCGCGCATTTCGGTAAAAACTACGACGCGCTGTATGACGTGCTCACTGACCCGATTCACAAATCTGGCAGCCAGCCCGGCTTCATCGTTGTGTTGGAGCACATCCCCACGAATCCAAAATTCGACAAAGAAGCACGCGAGCAATTACTCGACATCTTCCGCGACATCGCTGACTATTGGCACGACCGCAAAGTGCCTTTCCGCTGCTTCTATTCGTTTGCAGTTGCTCGCGCCAGCGCCGGCACGAAAGTGGGCAAGCAAGAATCGACGGAAGTGGAAGCTGAAGTGGAAGGCGAGAAAATGCCAACCGACAAGTTGATGGACGTCTCGCCCTTGGCGCTACGCATGAGCTCGCCGTTTAATGCGGGATATTGGCTCGCAGCAGCTTGACGCCCTGACATACTGACACAAAAAAGCCGCTTCTCGAAGCGGCTTTTTCGTTGGGCGAGTGCGGTTTCATCGCCGCCAATTGGCAATCGTCCAGTCATACGGCACGAATTTCAGTTGCCATGATGTATCGGCCGCAGCCGGCGCATACCGATTGGCATAGGCGATCAAATGCGGCGCAATGTTTGTTGCCTTTGCAGGCACAAAATCTTCCGTGAAAAACGAAAAAATTTCTGAGAGATGCACGGTTTGCGTTGCCGCATCGATACGCATATTGCGCGAATCTGCAAAAAATAATCGCGCTTCGCGCTCTAACTGCTCCTCTAATCTCACACCCTCAAACAGCTCACGCGGCAGCACTGGGCAAGAGACGGAACTGCAGTTCAGCGCCCAGTGGATGCGCGGCTCGCCGAGTTTTCTGATCACTTCATTCTCATAAGCGTAGAGCGAGATCTGTTGCCCGCCAATGGTGTGTTTGCGCGAGATGAAAAATTTGTAGCGCTGCACGAGGCTGGCATTGCTCGCCGGAATGCCCAGATCAATCACATTGAACATCGACAGCGCGTTGTATGCATTGATGTGATGCGCCAAGCGATCTTGCGCGTTGACCATATCGTCGGCTTTGACGCGCGCCACATGGCGCACGTAGGCATGCAAATCTTGCGGTGCGCGTGCCAGCCCGGCGAAATCGACTTGGCCTTGCGCATTCACATGCGTGGCGAGCACGCGCGCCCAAGCGGCTTGGGCGGCTGGCATGCTCAAATCCTCGACATCGCCATTCGCCTTTGTTTGCGGCGTGGCCACCAAAGTGGAGCAGGCTTGCAGTAGCACCAGTACGAGGGCAGCGATGAGTTTGTAGGCGGTAGTGACGTAGGTTCTATGCATCTCGATTCATCCTGAAAATCATTCGGGGGCGGGCGTATGGCCATCGTGCAGCGCGTGTCGCTCATGCCGCTGCGCCATCGCTTTCGCACGCGAGCGGCCTTTGAGATATTTGATGGGGTAGCTCACCAAGCCCGTTGCATCAGAGCGCACCGTGGCTTCATGCGGCGCACGCAAGGGCTGCCATGTCTGCCCATCAGCCAGCGTTATTGGGCGCAGCAAATGCGCATCGCGCTGCGCATTGAATTCACACATAGGCACTAGGCCAGTTGGGCCTGCGGCCATGAACACGCAGGTCTCAATGCGCTCAGCAACCAACTCGCTGGCATCCATAAAGTTGTGAATGAAATAGCTGATCTTGCGCGGCGGTGTGTGCAGCATGCTCGCAAGCCGCGCACGCAAGCCCCAAGCCAACGCAAGCGCCCAGCGCACGCCTGCTAGCGCCAAGCTCGGCCGCGCGAGCACAGCGCTGGCAAACGCCCATGCCGCCCTCCAAGGGCTGTGGCGCGGCACAACCACATGCGCCGTCTCGCGCATTGCGCGCGCGATGAAGGCCGCATCGGCAAACAAATCATGCACGCTCATGCGGCCTGCGCTGCCCAGCACCAGTGCCGTGGCATAGCGATTGCACTGCGGATGCCCGCCCAGCAGCGCATCCCAATTGAGCGTCGTGCCCGCGCCCTGCTCAATCTTCGCCATCATGGTTTGCTGTGTGAGCAGATCCGGGCGGCTGCCGAGCAAACCGCGCCCCGTGGCCGCTTGCATTTGAAACGAGGCTAAGCGCACCACATCGCTGTGCAGCGCAAAGAATTTTGCAAGCATCGGTACATCTGCGAAATTAGCTTCATGCACCGTGGTGTTGAAAAACACACTCAGCCCCAAGCCGCGTGCGCGGGCAATGTATTCCAAGCGCAGTGCGTTGAGCTGCGTCTCACCGGCGTAGCCTTTGCGCTGCTGCGTCATGTCCACATGAAAAGCCACATCGGTCAGGCCGGCATCGCGCAATCGAATCAGCAATTGGCGCGACGCCAAAATGCCATTGGTAAACAACGAAGCGCGCATACCTCGGCTCACGATGCGGCGCACGATCAGCTCCAGCTCATCATGATCGCGCAAGGTGGGATCGCCGCCGGAGATTTGCACATCGCAATTCATGCCGTATTGCTGACCAATCATGTCGATGCGGCGGTAAATCTCTTCCAGAGGAAAATCTTGAATCGCTTCTGAATGCTCGGAGAGGTAACACAGCGAGCAATCCAAATTGCAACGCTGCGTGATCTCTAGCGAGACACAGCCAATCGGCCAGCGGCGCGAGGCCACTTGATGCGGCGTGAACAAATCGTGGCGCAGCAAAGCCGTGCGAAGAGCTTGCGCAGCAGGCGTACACGTTGCATCAGGTGGCGACATACTGAGTGTGTCGCGCTCATCTCGCCAGCCTTACACCGGCGGGGCTCTAGCTGGGATAAAGCCTATGCTGGCGCGCATGCACGCGCGCCAAGCCGAGCAGCGCATCGGTATAAGGCGTGGGCAGCTTGAGCAGTTGCCCGATTTCGCGCACGCTTGAGACAAGCGCATCGAGCTCGACAGCGCGGCCGCTCTCTGCATCTTGCAGCATCGAGGTTTTGAAAGCGCCAAGCTTCAAAGTGACTTGATGACGATCTTCGGGCTGCTGCGCAATCGGGATGCCGATGTGCTCGCCAATCGCCTTGGCTTCCAGCATCACAGCGCTGATGAAGTCGCGCAGCAAATCGTCACCCAGGATTTTGTCGGTCGTCGCGCCTGTGATCGCGCTGATGGGGTTCACAGTCATATTGCCCCAGAGCTTGTACCAAATGTCTTTTTGAATTTGCGGCGAGATGCTGGCATCGAAGCCCGCCTCTTGCAGCAAAGCGAGCAAGGCTTGGATGCGTGGCGTTTGCACACCCGAAGGCTCGCCAATGATCAGGCCGTTGCCAAAGTGATGTTGGATCACGCCGGGGCTTTTCACCGAACAACTGGCATGCACCACCGAGCCGATGATATGAGGCGCTTTCAGATGCTGCGCGATTTGGCCGTCCGCATCAATGCTTTGCAGTCGCGTGCTGCTGAGCGCGCCGCCAAAATCATTGAAGAACCACCACGGCACGCCGTTCATCGCAGAAAGCAGCATCGTGTTTTTTCCTAGCAAGGGCGTGATTTGCGCGGCCACATCGCGCACCGCAGGCGCTTTCACGGCGAGGATCACGAGATCTTGCTCGCCGAGCTGCGCGGCATCATTCGACGCGTTGGCCTTCGCTTGAATCAGCTGACCTTGGGTGTGCAGTTGCAATCCATCTTTGTGCAACGACTTCAGAGTTTCACCACGAGCAAATACGCTGAGGCGCACGCCAGCGCAGCGGACAAGCTTTGCGCCGATCCAGCCGCCAATGCTGCCTGCGCCTACGACTGTGATGCGTTGTATCTTCATGGCTGGATACTCTTTAAGTGCTTTTAGTGGATAACCGGCGTATTTACTTCGTGAGGCGCTATTATTTTTATAGTTACTAAATTTGTCTTCACTGCGCATAACCCGGATTGAACTTGTCTAAGCGGCGCTTCAGAGCGTCAAACACATCTTGCCCTGCGCCAAATCGCGCATCGAATTGCAAGCCGTCTTGCGTGGTGCGCTGTGCCACATCTGGCGGCACCGCAATCGCCTCGCCGAGCCCAGCCTGCATGCATTGAATATCGCAGGCGCGCTGCAATGTCCACAATCTCACGAGCGCCAGAGGAAGCGTTGCACCAGTGGAGAGCAATCCATGATTGCGCAAAATCAGCAGAGGCTTATCGCCCATATTCTTCAACAAGCGCGGCGCTTCCTCAGCATGCACGGTGATGCCTTCAAAGTCGTGATAGGCCACCATGTTGTGCAACTGCGCGGAGTAAAAATTATTCTGTGCGAGGCCACTGGCTGTGCAGGC
>JAYSRZ010000576.1:0-2676 GCA_043720775.1 Variovorax sp.
CTACTATGAATACAATAGCACTCTACGCATATTTTATGCCGGCGGACAGCTCATTTTTCTCAAAATTCCTGCTCAAATCGCGCGACCAGCGGCGCATGCTCTGCGGGCCATTTCGCCAGTGCTTGGCTGTCGCCTGACCACTGCTTTTGCAAAAAAGCGAGCATCAACTCGCGCGTGGCTTTTTTCACTTGGGGGTTGAGCGTCTCGCCGCCAGTGCCCAAGCGGTCGGTAAACATGCTGTGACTGCCGCCCGTGAACACCGCGAGCATCTTGCCCGGCCGGCTTGCCGCAGCTTCGTACACGGCCACACGGTCTTTGGCTGAAGAGTAGTAGCCGGGAATCTTGATTTCATCGCCCGTGGCAGTGATGTGCAGGCTGGGCACGCTTATGCTGCCGACAATGGCTTTCGGATCGCCTTCACCGTAGAACGGCGGTGCGCTGATGATCACAGCGGCCTTGATTCGCGAATCCGATAAATCGAGCCATTTGCCATCGCGTTGAACACGCGCACCCGAGAGCAGCATTGTGGTGTTCGCGCCATACGAGTGGCCTGCAGCGGCAATGCGCTGGGCATCAATTCGCGCATCCAATGATGCATCGGCCAGCATTTGAGTCAAGGCAAAACGCACATCTTTCGTGCGATCAATGGCTTCGGTTTCTTTGGCGGCATCCTGCAAGCGCCCCACCATTTGCACTGGGTTGCCAAACCACAAACTGCGGTCACTGCCCACATGCTGCACATGCAGCGCCGCGATACCGTTGGCCGCCAAATATTTGCCGATGTAGCTGTAGCCCTCGCGCGAGCCACCAATTCCGTGCGAGAAGATCACGAGCGGCGCTTTGCTTGCCGCGTCTTTTGGCAGATACAGCCGTGCGGGCACGGCACGTTGGCGCGACGCATCCGTCCATTGCAGATCGCGCACCTCGTGCGTATCGGCTTCAGGCATGCCCACAGCCGCGGCCAAGGCTTGGCTGCGGTTGCTGGAGCGGCTGTCCCAGGCTTGTTGCTGGGTGCTGCTGTTGCTAGCGCAGCCGAGCAATGCAAGTGTGGCTGCGGCAAGAAGGGCAGTGAGAGCGAACCGTTTTGAGTGAGGTCTTGCGTCAAATTTTGAAAAGGGCAGCATGGCGGGGGCTCAATCAGTGGGGCTGCATATGCAGATTCATGACCAGACAGGTAAGTTCCTACCCACGCAATTCAAGAGCCAGCCTGAACATGCGCTGCGCTCTATTTTGCGACCATCGGCATGGGCTTGATCGCCCCGCAGTTTGCGCCCAAAAATTTGCCGGTGGTTTGCATGTCCATGGTTTCCTTTTTGCCGTTTTGCATGCTGTTCATGCGCATCTTGCCGCTGTAATTGTCTGCATCAGCAAATGTGATCTGGCCTTCGCCATCGCCTTGGGGTTGTGTGCATTGGTAGCTGAAATTGTGGGTCTTGCCGCTTTGGGAGAATTTGTAAGTGCAGCCTTGGCGTTGCTCCACAGGCGGGCGGCTGGCCATCTCGGGGCTGATGCACACTTTGATAAGAGTCGCCCCGCCTGCGCCAGAGCTCATGCTCACGCCCTGCTTGGCCATCATCTCCTCCATTTGCTTGCGTTGCGCAGGCGGCATGGAAGCCATCATCTTTTGCGATTCTTCGATTTGCTTGGTCATTTGCGGGTTTGTAGGGGAAGACATCTTGCTGCTCACTTCCCACAAGCCGGGCTTGGTGCTACTTTGCGCAAACACAAGGCTGGCTGCGAAGAGGCTGCTGACGATGAAGGTGATCGAGGCGATGCGCATGGGTGTGCTCCAGTGAGATGAGATTCTGATCATTGTGCAACTTGCCGAGCGCTTTGCCAAGACGCCTTGCCCGCACCCACTCGGCGCGAATGTGATGAAATCACGCTTATGACAAATTCTGAAACGCTTAAATCCATAGCGATTACGCCCGGCGATCCCGCAGGCATTGGCCCAGAGATTGTGGCCAAGGCGTTTCGAGATGCGCCCAATGTGCTGTCGGACTGCTTCGTGTTGGGCGATTTGCCGATGATGCAAAGGGCGGCAGATTTGATCGGCGGCGTTTCCACCTTTTCGATCACACAAGCTCAATCGCAGGTATCCGCAGGCATTCCCGTGCTGGCTTTGAATCATGCCGATCCACTCCTAAAAAGTGAGCGCCTTGCGCATATTCCATGCCGGCAAGTGAGCGATTTGGCTGGTAAATTCTCATTTGCATGTGTGCGAGAGGCTGCGCGGATGGCGCTGCGCGGCGAAGTCGCCGCAGTCGTGACTGCGCCGATTCACAAAGAGGCTTGGAGCGCGGCGGGCGCAGAGTTTCCGGGGCACACCGAGCTGCTGCAATTCGAAGCGGCTGCGTTTGCTGGAATGCCGGTTGATCAAATGCCCGTGCGCATGATGCTGGCCAGCGACGAACTGCGCACCGTGTTGGTGAGCATTCACATGAGCCTGCGCGAAGCGCTCGATCGCGTGACGCTTGATAACGTCTTGCAAACCATCCGCATCACGCACGCTGCGCTTTCGCAAAGCTTGGGGCATGCGCCCCGCATCGCCGTGGCGGGCTTGAATCCGCATGCGGGTGAAGGCGGGCTGTTTGGCAGAGAAGAAATCGACATCATCCATCCCGCGATTGCGGCGGCTCGCGCTGAAGGCATCGATGCACAAGGCAGCTTCCCGCC
>JAYSRZ010000577.1:0-2667 GCA_043720775.1 Variovorax sp.
CGGTGGCGGCACGACCGAAGTCGGCGTGATCTCGCTGGGCGGCATGGTCTATAAAGGCTCGGTGCGCGTGGGTGGCGATAAGTTCGACGAAGCCATCATTAACTACATTCGCCGCAACTACGGCATGTTGATCGGTGAGCCCACCGCAGAAGCGATTAAGAAAAAAATCGGCTCGGCCTTTCCGGGCTCGGAAGTCAAAGAGATGGAAGTCAAAGGCCGCAATCTCTCCGAAGGTGTGCCGCGAGCATTCACTATTTCATCTAACGAGGTGTTGGAGGCTTTGACAGATCCATTGAACCAAATTGTGTCAGCCGTGAAAAACGCTTTGGAGCAAACGCCACCTGAGCTCGGCGCAGACATTGCCGAGCGCGGCATGATGCTGACCGGCGGCGGTGCGCTCTTGCGTGATTTGGATCGCTTGCTTGCGGAAGAAACCGGTCTGCCAGTGCTTGTGGCGGAAGATCCGCTGACCTGCGTGGTGCGTGGCTGCGGTATTGCGCTGGAGAATTCTGGCCACCGCATGGGTAGCATTTTTGCTTCTGAATGAAGCCGATTTCTGCTGCGCTGTAATACCCTCTGATCGCAGGAGTCCACTGTGCCATTAGGAACACTGGACCGCTCCCCGCCACCGTTTTTTAAACAAGGCCAATCGGCTTTATCTAAGTTACTTGTGTTCAGCGCCTTGGCGCTATTCTTGATGGTAGCGGACACGCGCTTTAAGATCACGGGTCCAATTCGCGTGGCTGTGGCCTCGGCACTCTATCCGCTGCAATGGATGGTCATGCGGCCCATCGAGATGGTGCGCAACTGGGGCGAATATTTCACCTCGCTGGGCGCAGCGCAACAAGCGGAGCAAGAGTCCAAAAAGCGCTTGGCCTTGCAATCACAACGCGCAGCTCTTGTGGAGCAATTGACGCTTGAAAACAATCGCTTGCGTAAGCTCCTTGCCTTGCGGGAGGGCATCAGCACGCCCGCGCAGGCCGCGCAAGTGGTGTATGACGCGGCCGATCCATTCACCCGCCGTGTGCTAGTCGATAAAGGTTCGGCGCAAGGCATCAAAGCGGGCTCACCTGTGCTCGATGAATCTGGCGTATTGGGCCAAGTCACGCGCGTGTATCCACTTTCTAGCGAAGTCACGCTGCTGATTGATCGCGATCACACGATTCCCGTACTCAACACGCGCACCGGCGCGCGCAGTGTGGTGTATGGCGATCCATCAGTGCATGGCGGCACACTTGAATTGCGCTTTATGGCAGGCAATGCCGATGTGCAGCAAGGCGATATTTTGACGACCAGCGGGGTGGATGGCGTATATCCGCCGGGCATGCCGGTGGCGCGTGTCGATAAAGTCGAACGTCGCGCGGATTCTGCATTTGCCAAAATCATCTGTCAGCCATTGGCCAACACTTTGGGCGCTCGGCATGTCATGATTCTTGAGCCCTTTTCAGTACAAATACCGCTGCCAGCTGCCATAGATATTGCGCCAAGTGCTATTAAAAAAGGAGCAAAAAAATGATCATGCGCTCTGGACAGCAATTGCTGTTACCAGCCAATCCGCTGTTCATTTGGGGTTCGCTCTTGGTCGCGCTAATGCTCAACATCTTGATGTCAACGCTGATGGGCCGGGCAGCCTGGCCGCCTGATGTGTTGGCGCTGGCGTTGGTGTTTTGGGTGATCCATCAGCCGTTGCGCGTGGGCGTAGGTACGGCGTTTGTGTTTGGCCTGTGCATGGATGTGCATCAAGGGGCGTTGCTCGGGCAGCATGCGCTGGCGTATACCTGCTTGAGCTATTTCGCGATCACCATTTCTCGCCGATTGCTCTGGTATTCGATTCCTTCGCAGGCGCTTCAAATTTTCCCTTTGCTTTTTGGCGCGCACGCGGTGCAATTGCTGGTGCGCATGTTGGCTGGCCACAGCTTTCCCGGTTGGGATTTTGTGCTCTCGCCGTTTATTGAGGCTGTGCTTTGGCCTGTCGTGACCTTGATCTTGTTGGCGCCGCAAATGCGTGCGCCTGATCCTGATGCGAATAGGCCATTGTGAAGACGCTTGCAGCAAATACACCTAAATGACTAAACTGCTGTCATGACCGAACTTCCACCATGACAGAACTACGTAATGTCGATGCCGAACTGGCCAAATTCCGCCGCAGGATTCTGGTAGCCAGTGGCGTTGTGTTGCTTGCGTTTTTACTGTTAGTAATTCGCTTGGTCTGGCTGCAAGTCGTGCGGCACGAGGATTTTGATGAGCAGGCTGAGAGCAACCGCACAGCAGTTGTGCCCATCGTGCCCAATCGCGGCTTGATCATGGATCGCAACGGCATTACGCTGGCCACCAATTATTCAGCCTATACGTTGGAGATCACACCCTCAAAAATCACCGGAACGCTGGAAGAGACGATTGATCGGCTCGCAGCTTTGGTGGATATTCAGCCGCGCGATAAGCGCCGCTTTAAAAAGCTGCTCGATGAATCCAAGAGCTTTGAATCGCTGCCGATTCGTACACGCTTGTCCGATGAAGAAGTGGCGAAATTTGCGGCGCAGCGTTTTCGTTTTCCCGGCGTGGATATCAAAGCGCGTCTATTCCGCCAGTATCCGCATGGCGAGCTCGCCAGCCATGTGGTGGGCTATATTGGCCGCATCAATCCGCGCGAGAAAGAGCAGATCGAAG
>JAYSRZ010000578.1:0-7494 GCA_043720775.1 Variovorax sp.
ATCCCGCTTCGCCGAGCCAACCAACGGCCTGTGGGAGCCGTGTTCGGGCGGGCGATTTTCGCAGCGCAGGTGCAAAAAACGCGAAGCGTTTTATTCGTCATCTAGCGGCAGGTGCCGCAAATCCCGAGCAGGGAGCGTGACGCCCGAATACGGCTCTCACAGGCCTAAGCCGCGCAAACAAAACACAAAGCACACAAAAACAACCGTGCTGCACCGCAACACCTAAAATGCATCAGTGAGCAAAAAATCCTATCTCAACGCCGATCTACACAGCCACAGCGTTGTGTCCGATGGCACGCTGCTCCCCGAAGTACTCGCAGAGCGTGCAGCGAAAAACGGCGTCGAGCTCTGGGCACTCACCGATCACGACGAAATTGGCGGGCAAGCCAGAGCTGCAGCAGCCGCGCTCAATCACGGCATCGCCTACCTCACAGGCACAGAAATCTCCGTCACGTTTGCCAAAGAAACCGTACACATCGTGGGCCTTGGCTTTGATGCACAAGATGCAAACATGATCGCCGGGCTGGCTGCTACGCGCGGCGGGCGCGGCGAGCGGGCGCAGAAGATGAGTGATGGCTTGGCACTGGTGGGCATCAAAGATGCGTATGAAGGCGCACTGAAATACGTGGGCAATCCCGATTTGATTTCACGCACACACTTTGCCCGCTTCTTGGTAGAAACCGGCGTTTGCGCGAGCACGCACGAGGTGTTTCGCTACTACCTCACCGAAGGCAAGCCCGGCTATGTGCCGACACTTTGGGCGAGCCTAGGCGATGCGGTGCGCTGGATCACTGCTGCTAAAGGAGTCGCCGTGATTGCGCATCCGGGGCGCTACCGTTTCACGCCCAATGAAGAATATGCGCTGTTCTCAGAATTTAAAACGCATGGCGGCCAAGGTGTGGAAGTTGTCACGGGCAGCCACGCGGTGAGCGAATACGGAAAGTATGCAGACATGGCGAAAGAATTCGATCTAGCAGCCTCGCGCGGCTCCGATTTTCATTGCCCCGTGGAAAGCCGCACCGATCTGGGCGCTTTGCCGTATTTACCCGGCCAGCTCACGCCGGTGTGGGAGTTGGTCGCTGATCGCATCCAAGCGCCGATTTCTTAGTGAATTTTTGATAAAAATAGCTGCTAAACGCCGTGGATACTGCGTGAAGTGCTCATGAATTGATAGTAAATCCTTTGCCGTCTCGCTCACCATTGGCTCTCCCAACACGCAACGCCACTGCTCTGGGCATTGCGCTCACCGTGCTGGCCACGCTGTGCTTTGCCACACTTGATTCCAGCAGCCAGTTGATCGGGCTAGCTGCTCCTTTGGTCATGGTGCAGTGGTTGCGCTACGGCCTGCAAATCGCCACCAGTGGCGCTGTGATGGCCAGCACGGGTGAGCTCAAAGGCCTGCGCATCACCCGCCCTGCGCTGCACATCACGCGCGGCCTCCTGATGCTCACCACCACCATGCTCGGCTTTGCTTCTCTTCGCTATGTGCCTGTGGCGGATTTCACAGCCATTGTGATGCTCTCGCCATTGTTGGTCACACTGCTGTCTGCTTGGCTTTTGCGAGAAAAAGTCAGCGCTCTTCGCTGGGCTTTGGCGGCTGGCGGTTTTGCAGGCGTGCTGGTGATCATTCGGCCTGGCTCGCATGAATTTGAGCCGGCGTATTTTTTGGTGCTCGCGTTGGCGGTGGTCGCCAGCGTTTTTCAGGTGCTCACCGCTTGGATGATGCGCACCGAGAGCTCCTCGCAAACGCATCTGGCCAGCGGCGTGACAGGCTTCATCGTGATGAGCTGCGCCCTGCCCTTTTTCTGGCAGGCGTTGCCTTTGAGTATTTGGGTTTTGATACTCATCTTCGGCCTCGCGGCCTCGGCGGGGCATTTGTTATTTTCTATGGCGCTGAAGAAAACGCAGGCTTCAATAGTCACGCCGTTTTTGTATGCGCAGCTGCCTTTTGCTGTGATCGCGGGCTGGCTGCTTTTTGGCCGTGTGCCCGATGCTTGGAGCTACTGTGGCATGGCCTTGATCGCGCTGTGTGGGCTGGCCAATGCATGGCTAGTCCTGCGCAATAATTCAGACTCAACTGCTGTGGCAAGCCCAGCGGTTAAAAGCAATGGCGCAATTCTTTGAAATCCACCCCGACAACCCGCAAGAGCGCCTTTTGCGGCAAGCCGCTGCGCTTTTAAAAGCAGGCGGCATCGCTGCCGTGCCCACCGATTCCAGCTATGCCTTGGTCTGCCATTTAGACGATAAAAACGCAGCCGATCAGTTGCGCAAGATTCGTGGCGTGGATGACAAACATCACCTCACACTGCTTTGCCGCGATCTCAAAGAATTGGCCAACTATGCGCGGGTAGACAACGCACAATTTCGCCTCATCAAAGCCGCCACGCCGGGGCCTTTCACCTTCATTTTGGAAGCCACCAAAGAAGTGCCGCGCCGCCTCTCGCACCCCAAGCGTCTCACCATTGGCTTGCGCGTGCCCGAGCATCCTGCCCTGCAAGCTTTGCTAGAAATTCATGGCGAGCCGTTGCTGGCCACGACGCTGATCCCGCAAGGAGACACCGAGCCACTGAACGATCCACAAGAGATACGCCAGCGCTATGAAAAGCTGATTGCTTGTGTGATTGACGCAGGTGCATGCCCCAGCCAGCCGACGACTGTGGTGGATTTGAGCAGCGGCGAGCCCGAGATCGTGCGGCTCGGGCGCGGAGACCCTATTCAAATCGGGCTCTAAGCTTCGCCCCTATTGCGTGAAGCGCTATCAAATAAATAGTTGAATCTGCATTCTAAAGTGCTACTCTCGTTCCACTTTCAACGCTCAACGTAACACCTTTCCTGCGACAATAACACTGTGGACTTTAACAACATCATCCAGACCGTTTTGGTCTACGCCCTGCCCGTGATCTTCGCCATCACGATTCATGAAGCCGCCCACGCCTACGCGGCGCTGTATTTCGGTGACAAAACCGCTTACAGCTTGGGGCGAGTGACGCTCAATCCTTTGAAGCACATTGACCCGATAGGCACGATTGCGATGCCTTTGCTGCTTTACTTTGCAACCAATGGCAGCTTCTTATTTGGCTATGCCAAGCCCGTGCCGGTGCATTTCAGCGCATTGCGCAACCCCAGGCGCGATACTGTGTGGGTCGTGTTTGCTGGGCCAGCATCGAATTTGATTCAAGCGCTGATTTGGGGCGTCTTGTTTTACGCTCTCCAAATCCTCGGCCTCGATGAAAAGTTCTTTCTCTCGATGTGCAAAGCCGGCATGTTGGTCAACGTGGTGATGTTTGTGTTTAATCTCTTCCCTGTGCCGCCTCTGGATGGCGGGCGCATTGCCGTGGCCTTGCTGCCCTACAAATTCTCTCAGCCCCTGTCTCGCATTGAGCCTTACGGTTTCTTCATCGTGATGGCGCTGGTGATCAGCGGCATTGCCAGCACGATCTGGATGAAGCCGTTGATGGGCTTGACCTACGGATTTCTAGATATCGTGCTCACACCGATTCGCCTGCTGGCAAACTGATTATTTCGAAAAAATGACAGACAAGAAACGAGTTCTTTCCGGCATGCGCCCCACCGGCGCTTTGCATCTTGGCCACTATCATGGCGCTCTGAAAAACTGGGTGCGCTTGCAAAGCGAGATGGAGTGTTTTTACTTCGTGGCTGATTGGCACGCGCTCACCACGCATTACGAAAACCCCGATGTGATCGAAGCCTCCGTCTATGAAATGGTGATCGACTGGCTGGCCACGGGCATCAATCCCGAGCAATGCACGCTCTTCCTGCAAAGCCGCCTGCCCGAACATGCCGAACTCTTCACGCTGCTGGCGATGGGAACGCCGATCTCTTGGCTCGAGCGCGTGCCAACCTACAAAGATCAGCAGCAGCAGTTGAAAGACAAAGATCTTTCTACCTATGGCTTCTTGGGCTACCCGCTTTTGCAAGCTGCTGATATTTTGATCTACAAAGCGCATTACGTGCCGGTGGGCGAAGATCAGAGTAGCCATGTGGAGCTCACGCGCGAGGCTGCGCGTCGGTTCAACGATTTGTATGGCCGTCGCAAAACGGATGATCTGAAAATTGCAGCTTTGCTCGATACTCTGCCCAAAGAAGACGCCCGTTACATCAAAAGCATGGCCAAAAAGCGCACCGAGCAAGGCGACGAGACTGTACTGGCCAAACTGCCCGGCTTCTTGGCTAAATTTGAAGGCATGAGCTTGGACGAGAAAGCCTTGCTGACCTCGCTTGTCTCCGGCAAGGGCAAAGCAGTTTTAGTCGAGCCTGATGTGTTGCTCACCACGGCTTCCAAGCTTCCCGGCCTAGACGGTCGCAAAATGAGTAAAAGCTACGGTAATGCCATTGGAATTCGGGAAGACGCGGCCAGCATCACGAAAAAAGTGCGAGAGATGCCCACCGATCCGGCCCGCGTCAAGCTCACAGACAAAGGCGATCCTGCCAAATGCCCCGTTTGGCAGTTTCATCTCATCTACTCAGATGAAGCGCGCAAAACTTGGGTGACAGAAGGCTGCACCACAGCAGGCATAGGTTGTATAGAATGTAAAAAAACGATCAGTGATGCAATTTTGCGTGAACAGCAGCCGATGCTCGAACGCGCTATGCCTTATGTTGCGAATCCCAAGCGGGTGCGCGAGATTGTAGATTTGGGCTGCAGACGAGCACAATCCGTCGCACAGCAAACCATGGGCGAAGTGCGCAAAGCCATGGGCCTGAATTATTGAGCTGCAGTCAAGCTGCTAAAAAGTGGGAAATGCTGCTAAATGCGGCGGAAAGTAGTTATGCGGATTTTTGTTGTTGATGATCACCCCCTGATGCGGGAGGCCATCGTGATGCTGCTTCGGCGCATTGCGCCGGAATCAACGGTGTTGGAATTTGATCGCCTAAGCCCAGTCGCGGCAAAAGCGCAAGAGTTGGGTATGCCTGATTTGCTTTGCCTGGATTTGAAACTACCCGATACGCATGGCGTTTCGGGTGTGCGCGAAATGCGCGCCCTGTTTCCACACGTGCCCATCGTTGTGCTGTCGGCTTCGCCGGCGACTGATTTTGAAGATTTGAGCATTGATGCTGGCGCTGATTTGTATTTGGAAAAATCATCAGGCGCCACACACCTGACGCAAGCGCTACGCGCCTTGGTCAGCCCAGACAGTGAAAGCCAAGATGGCAAGCCTCCAAGCACCGAGAAACTGTCTCGTCGCCAGCGCGAACTGCTCAAACTGCTTGACCGTGGCCTGAGCAACAAAGAGCTCGCAGAGATCATGGAGATCAGCGAGCACACCGTTAAAGTGCATTTGTGGCGTTTATTCCGGCGTTTGATGGTCAAAAATCGCTCGCAAGCCGTCCATTGGGCGCGTACTCGCGGCTTGATCTAAAGACTGCTTGCCCAGCCATCTTTTGATGCGTATTTGCAGTTGATTTCGCCTGTTTATGTTTCGTCGTTAGCTCACAGAAGCCGATGCGCGTGGCAGTTCGATGCGGCACAGTGTGCCTTTGCCTAGCTCGGATTTCATCGACACGGTATGCCCCAATGCCTTGCAAAGCCGTTGCACAATAGCCAAGCCTAAGCCAAAGCTGTCTGCTGTTCCTTCATGCATCGGCGCGCGGTAAAACTCTTTGAAAACATGCGGTAAATGCTCTGGTGCAATGCCTTGCCCGGTGTCTGAGACTTGAAGATAAATCTTCGATGCTGATTGCGTCACGGAAAGCGTCACGCTTCCGCGCTCTGTGTAGCGAATCGCATTTGCCAACAAATTAGCGGTGATACGGCGCAGTAACAATGGGTCGCTGCGCACGTTCATTGTCAAAGGTTCGGTAAAAAGTTGGATGCCCTTGCTGTCAGCCGCAGGCGCAAATTGCACCGCCATTTCTTCAATCAGCGCGTCTAAGTCAACGTCTTCTAAGTTGACTTGAATCGCGCCCGATTCAATGCGCGCAAAATCAAACAAGCTGTTGAACAAATTGTTCACCGAATCAGTGGCCGCCAAAATCTTAGGGATCACGCTGGGAGCCAAAGCGGGCTCATTTCGCAGCCAGTCCGCATAAAACGCTAAGGCATGCACCGGCTGACGCAGATCATGCGCTGCGCTCGCCAGCAGGTTGTTTTTCATTTGCACAGCGTTAGTAGCGGAGAGCGTCTGCTGGCGAAGCGAGTGAATCAGTTGCTCGTTGCCGAATTGGGCGGTGTAGCTGCTTTTTTGCAACGCGTGCAGATGCTTGCCGATGTACAAAATCAGCACCCAAAACAAAACCAACAGCACAATGAAGACGCCCGCCGTGCCAGAGCGCGTGCTCCCGCTTCGCCCGTAGATATCCAGCGCCACTGCCAGAAGTGTCGTCCCGCACAATGCATGCGAAAAATGTTGTTGAGATGCCAGCCGAGAAGCTGTGAGCGAAGCCCCTACCGAGCCCAAACCAACCAAAATCATGAAGCAAAGATACTGATTGATCTCAGGGGCCTTGCCGTAGTGAAGAAACGCAGGAAATGCAAACGCCACAGCGCTTGCAGGCCAACTCCATCCATGCCGCTTAAAAAAGCTAGCAATATCCGGTATGTTTTGATGAGCCGGCGACGACACCAAGCGATCAAAATCTTTTAAAGTGAAATAGCGGTAGCCCATGATGCCAGCAGTTGCCAGTGACCAGAGGATCAAACCCGGCAGGTATACATGGTTGTAAAGCAAAGCGACTGTGACCAACACCATCAAGCTGCCAGACCGCAATGTCATCCGCGCGTTGCGCATGAAATCTTGCGTCAAACGCAGATTCACCCATGCCTCGCGCAAACCATCAGACTGCTCTTCTTGGACGGCAGCCACATAGTTGTCAACAAATTGCGAATCGGGCTGCATAACACCAATGTAGCAGGGCTTCACGTGAATTCACGTGAATCGCAAAGGGAACATGAAAAAAGCACTCCTATCGAAATCGATAAGAGTGCTTTTTTACTACTGGCGGAGAGGGCGGGATTCGAACCCGCGGAAAGTTTGACCCTTCGCACGCTTTCCAGGCGTGTGACTTAAACCGCTCATCCACCTCTCCTGAAGCTTCTGCGATAAAACAGCTTCTATTGTAATCGACAGCTTTGACTGATCTTTGCAGGGCTTACTTGTCCAAAGCGATAATGCAGACAGTTGATTCGATACAAGGATGTTTTGATGCCCCGTGTTCATAATTTCAGTGCAGGCCCGGCAATGCTGCCACCCGAAGTCTTGCAGCAGGCTTCTGAGGAAATGCTTGATTGGCAAGGCAGCGGCATGAGCGTGATGGAGATGAGCCACCGGGGGCCCGAATTTATTGGGATTTATGAGCGGGCTGTGGCGGATTTGCGCTCTTTGCTATCGATTCCCGAAAATTACAAAGTGATTTTTCTGCAAGGCGGTGGCTTGGGCGAAAACGCGATCGTGCCGATGAACATGCTGCGCGGGAAAACGGAGATTGACTTCGTCGTTACAGGTACTTGGAGCGAAAAATCAGCGCAGGAAGCGG
>JAYSRZ010000579.1:0-22976 GCA_043720775.1 Variovorax sp.
ATCGCCGCGCTCGTTCGTGAGCAACACGCGCTGGTAGGCCTTGGGGCGAGCATCCGCTGCGAGCGCTGGCATGCTAGCCGAGGTGGACAAACAAGCAGCAGTAGCAGCCACACTTGCGTTTGAGCAAGATTCAATAAAGTTTCTGCGATCCATACCTTGCATGGTGCAGAGCTTGGCGCGAATTGTCAACCTGAGGAAAACACGCGCTCATGCTGTGCAGTCAAAACACCCAACAGCGAGAAGCGTTTTCTCGCTTGCAGCTTTGTGCATCACCGCCTACATTGGGCTCAGAACTTGCATACATGGTCACAACACTTCAGAAGGATTCCAGCATGACAACCGCCCTTCCCCAAAACGCCACCGATTCTTCAAACCCTGCGCTCTCACGCCGCCACATGCTTGGCCGCATGGGCACGGGCCTAGGCTTGAGTTACGCCGCCCTCGCCTCAACACACGCTCATGCGCAAGCTGCTGCAACAGGCAAAACAGGCGAAGCAAAAGCCACCACGCTCCCTTTAAATGCAGACGACGCCACCTACTTCGCCCAAGAAGAACCCTACTTCATGCAGCTCGCGCGAGATGAATTCACACTCGATCCCGCCGTGGTTTATTTCATGGCCGCGCAAAAAGGCTCGGTGCCCAAGAGCGTGATGGTGCGCTACAAAGAAGGCCTCGATCAAATGGCCAAAGATCCCTTCCCCGTCTATGTGCAGCCCGTCGCGCAAATGCGCGCATCGATTGCAAAATGCTATGGCACCACGCCCGATCAAATCGCCATCACTCGCAACACCACCGATGCACTTAGCCTCGCCATGAATGGCATCGAATGGAAAGCGGGCGATGAAATCCTCATCTCCCCGCTGGAGCACCCCACCGGCATCACGCTTGCGCTGCGCATTGCCGCGCGCTATGGCGTGATCATCAAGCAATGGGGCATCCCGGTGGGGAAAAACACCACGGCAGATGAAGTGGTCGCGGCGCTACAGCGCAGAGTTGTGTCCGGCAAGACGAAAGTGATTTTCTTCAGCAGCCCGCTCTGGCCTACAGGAATGCGTTTACCTGAGCGCAGGATTGCCGAGGTGGCGCAAAAAGCCGGCGCGATCACGATTGTGGATGGCGCGCATTACAACGGCATGATCGATCCCAAACTGGATGAGACCGGCATCGACTTTTTCGCCCTGTGCGGCCACAAATGGCAAAACGGCCCCGGCGGCACAGGCGTGCTCTACATTCGCAATAAAAAACTGCCTAGCAACCCAACAGACTTGCCGCGCTTTCACCTCACCCGCTCGCAATCGCGCGACATCCCCTTCGACGGCTCACGCGGCGAATGGATATCGGCCAAGCGCTCACGTTTTATGGCTTCCCCGAAAGCGGCGATTGGCGCGCTTTGACAGACGCTTGCCTGCTCTGGGACAAAATCGGCCGCCCGCGCATCGAGACATGGCACATGCGCCTCGGCAATTATTTCGCCCGCCAACTCGTCGCCAACTTCGGCGAAGCCAGCATCCTACGCCCCACGCAAGATCCCGCTCTCAACAGCGGCATCATCGCCTTCAACCCCTTCCCCACCAAAGAGCAGCGCTGGAATGAAAAGCTCAATGTCGATTTCCGCGCGAATATGTTGAAAGACTATGGCTTTCGCATCAGCGGCCTAGGCGTTGGGAGCAATGGTTTGACGCGTCGCCCCGATCCCGAAGCCGCCGCTTTCCCCGCAGGCACAATTCCCAATCGCGATCCAGCATCACTCGCGCCCGCCCCCATGGATCACCCTCAGCGAGTGAATGCCTGCGTCTGGAACAACCGGGCACAGATTGATAATTTTTGCGCGGCTACTAAGGATTTGGTGAAGAAAATGGCGGTTTGAAAACACCCTTCAGATCGCTTGAAGCCGAATGATGGCTTGAAGTATTCACGCTATATGCAATAAAAGCAGAAGCTTATTTGCATAAGCCAACAACGAAAAAGTAGTTTGGAAACGTGAGGGCGTGAGGCACAGTCACTCCCCATGACTGATCTCGCATTTATTGCCTCTGGTTTCTTCGTTGGCTTCGTCGTCGGCCTCACAGGCGTGGGCGGGGGCTCGCTGATGACGCCGATTTTGATTTTTGGGTTTGGCATCAAGCCGATTCTTGCCGTGGGCACGGATTTGCTGTTTGCCGCATTCACCAAGCTCGGAGGCACGGTGAATCTCGCGCTGGCTCGCCGGGTGGATTGGAAGATCGTGGGCACTTTAAGCCTCGGCTCTGTGCCCGCTGCGCTGCTCACCGTGGGTGCGTTGCACTATGTTGATGCGTCGCACAGTGCGGTGCAAAAAGTCATCACCACAACCTTGGGCTTCGCGCTTTTGCTAACGGCTGCCGCCACACTTTATAAAGCCATCAAAGGCACGCAGCAGACACAACGCGAGATCAGTCCCGAGCAATTGGCGATTGCGACTAAGCCACGCCACGTTGCATTGCCCATCATCTTTGGCGCAATGATTGGTGTTTTGGTGAGCCTCACTTCGGTAGGCGCTGGCGCGATTGGCGTCACTGCGCTGATGCTGCTCTACCCCGCTCTTCCGCTCAACCGCATCGTGGCTGCGGACGTGGCCTATGCCGTCCCGCTCACTCTGGTGGCAGGCCTTGGCCACGCAAGCATCGGCTCGGTCGATTGGCCGTTGCTGGCCAAGTTACTCGCTGGCTCGCTGCCCGGCATTTGGCTCGGCACGAAGCTGGGCAACCATGTGCCTGATCGCGCGATTCGCTCCATTCTTTCGCTGCTGCTGGCCTATGCGGGCTTCAAGCTGCTGGCCATCTGAGATTTCCTATGTATCAATACAACGACTTCGATAAAAACTTTGTGAAGCTGCGCGCGGCGCAATACCGCGATCAACTGGAGCGCCGCTTAAATGGCCGCTTGAAAGAAGAAGAGTTTCGCCCTCTGCGCTTGCAAAACGGTTGGTATGTGCAGCGTTATGCACCGATGCTGCGCGTGGCTGTGCCGTATGGCGAGTTGAACACTGCCCAGCTTCGCGTGCTCGCACAAATTGCACGCGAATTTGATCAGCCAAGCGACGAAGTGTTTCAAGCCGCAGTCACTGGCCAAGCGCGACTAAGTGGCAAAGGCATCGAACTCACCAAAGGCTACGGTCACTTCACCACCCGCCAAAACATTCAATACAACTGGATTCCTATTGAGAAATCCGCTGATGTGATGGATCTGCTCGCCAGCGTCAACATGCACGGCATTCAAACGAGTGGCAATTGCATTCGCAATATCACAAGCGATGGTCTTGCGGGCATCGCGCCCGATGAGATCGCCGATCCGCGCCCGTTTTGCGAAATCTTGCGCCAATGGAGCACACTGCATCCAGAGTTCGCATTTTTGCCGCGTAAATTCAAGATTGCTGTGACGGGAGCGGAAGAAGACCGAGCTGCAACAGATTGGCACGATGTGGGTTTGAAGCTGGTTCGCAATGAATCAGGCGAGCTGGGCTTTCACGTCTTGGTGGGCGGCGGCATGGGTCGCACGCCGGTGATTGCCTCCACCATTCGCGAATTCCTGCCTTGGAATCAAATACTCAACTACATTGAAGCCATCGTTCGCGTGTACAACCTGTTTGGCCGTCGCGACAACAAATACAAAGCTCGCATCAAGATTTTGGTGAAAGCGGAAGGGCAGAAATTCTTTGATGCTGTGGAAGCAGAGTATCTAAATATCCTCACGCAAGATGGCGCGCCGCATACCATCATGCAGGCTGAATTGAATCGGGTTTCAAAGCATTTTGAGCAGGTAGCCGGCATAAATACTGCGCAGAGTGCTTCTGATTTCATAGCAAACAAGGTCAATCGTATTCTTGAGGTCGCCGCGCATGATGATGTGGCCTTCACCCGCTGGCTCACACGTAATGTGCATGCGCACAAGAATCCCAAGCTGCGCGCAGTCACGCTATCTGTCAAGCGCGTTGGCCAATCGCCGGGTGACGTCACGCCAAGCCAGATGGAAGCTGCGGCGCAAATTGCAGACACGTTCAGCGCCGGCGAACTTCGCGTCACACATGATCAGAATTTGCTCCTACCTTGGGTCAGCTGCGATGCTCTGCCTGAGCTGTGGCGCGCGGCCAAGAAGGCGGGTTTTGCATCCAGCAACATCGGTTTGCTAAGCGACATGATTGCCTGCCCCGGCGGCGATTTCTGCGATTTAGCCAATGCGCGCAGCTTGCCGATTGCACAAGAGCTCACCGAGCGCTACCAAGATTTAGACGAGCTGGAAGACATTGGCGACATTGATCTGCACATGAGTGGCTGCATCAATTCTTGCGGCCATCATCACAGCGGCCACATCGGCATTCTCGGTGTGGATAAAGATGGCCAAGAGTGGTATCAGCTCACTTTAGGCGGCTCAGATGGCAGCAAAATCAGCGGTGCATCTGTGGCCGGCAAGGTGGTGGGCCCGTCATTCACTGCGGCTGAAATCCCCGAAGCGATTGAGGCTGTACTGCTCACCTACAAAGAACTGCGCGAAAAAACTGACGCTAGTGGTGGCGAAAAATTTGAGCTGTTTATCGACACACTTAAACGCCTTGGCGCAGAGCCTTTCAAAGCAGCAGCCAACAGCGTGCGAAGCAAAGAAGAAGCGTTGGTATGAAAGACATTGAAATGAAGAATACTATTGAATTGATAGCACTTCACGCAGATCAGACGGGCAATAATGGCAAAAATGTCTTAAAAATCGCAAATGACAGTGATATAGGCGCTCGCAGCCATGAACTCGACAACGCCGAAGTTATTGAGCTGCATTTCCCCGCCTTTACCGATGGCCGCGCCTTCAGCCAAGCCATTCAGTTGCGCAAACGCTTAGGCTTCAAAGGCGATATTCGCGCCACAGGCGATGTGCTGGTCGATCAACTCGTGCAAATGCAGCGCAGCGGCTTTTCTAGCGCTGTGCTGCGCGAAGATCAAAGTGCGGAGCATGCGGCAAAGCTGCTTAGCCACTACAAAGATTTTTATCAAGGCGATGTGGCACACCAACCCGCTTTTGCATCAGGCAAGCTGGCATGAATGCAATCAGTTTGCATGCCAAGCTGTCTGCGGATTACGATAAAAAAGTAGCCGCTGCGCAAAGCTTGCTGCGCCAAGCCGGTGAGCTCTATCAGCCGCTCACGCAGGCGAGCAGCCTCGGTGTGGAAGACATGGTGATCACGCATTTGCTGCATTCGCTCGGTGTGAAGAGTGAAGTCTTTGTTTTGCAAACGGGCAAGCTCCATGTGCAAACACTGGATTTGCTGAGCACGGTGCAAAAGCAATGCGGCAGCCAGCGCACCATTCGCATCTACGAACCTGATGCGAAAGCAGCTGAAGATTTTGAAGCGACCAACAGCAAAGATGCGATGTATCAGAGCATCGCGCTGCGCAAGCAATGCTGCGATATCCGCAAGATGAAGCCTTTGGCGCAAGCATTAGATGGCAAACGCGCTTGGATCACCGGCCTGCGCAAAGAGCAGTCTGATGCGCGCGCTGCAGTCCACGCCATTGACGACAGCGGTGAAAAAGTGAAAGTGAATCCCTTGCACGACTGGACACTCGGCGACGTGTGGCATTACGTGAAATCCAACAACGTGCCTTACAACGCGTTGCATGACCAGTTCTACCCCAGCATCGGCTGCGAGCCTTGCACGCGAGCAGTGACGCTCGGCGAAGATTTCCGCTCTGGCCGCTGGTGGTGGGAAAACGAAGCGGCAAAGGAATGTGGCTTGCATGATGCGGCTGCTTGAGGCTCTTTGCATGCGCGGCTCTTTAGAACACGGAAGACACGGAAACTACACGAAAGACACAGAAGGTTTTTGTATTTTTAGTGCCTTCCGTGCTACCTCCGTGATTTCCGTGTTCTTCCTCTTTGGATACCAAAACAATCATGAACGCTCGAACTGAACCCCACTTTCTCCATCAGCTCTCCACACAGCATCTCAACGCGCTCGAAGAAGAAGCCATCTTCATCCTGCGCGAAGTAGCTGGCAGCTTTGAAAAGCCTACCCTGCTCTTCTCGGGTGGCAAGGATTCTGCTGTGTTGCTCAAATGTGCTGAAAAAGCTTTTGGTAGCGGAAAGATTCCGTATCCGCTGCTGATGATCGACACGGGTCACAACTACCAAGAGGTGTGTGATTTCCGTGACAAGAGAGCTGCTGAGCTCGGTGCGAAACTTATCGTGCGCAGCGTGGAAGATTCGATGAAACGCGGGACAGTGCGCTTGGCTCGTCCTGATGAATCACGCAATGTGCATCAATCTGTCACGCTTTTAGAGGCGATTGAAGAATTTCAGTTTGATGCATTGATTGGTGGCGCGCGGCGCGATGAAGAAAAAGCCCGCGCTAAAGAGCGCATTTTTAGTCACAGAGACAGCTTCGGCCAATGGCAGCCCAAAGCCCAGCGCCCTGAGCTGTGGAGCTTGTTCAACACAAAAATCCACCCCGGCGAGCATTTCCGCGTCTTCCCGATCAGCAATTGGACGGAGCTTGACGTGTGGCAATACATCGCTCGCGAGAAGATCGAGCTGCCCAGCATTTACTACACGCACAAGCGCCCGGTTGTGGAGCGCCGAAGCCTGCTCGTGCCCATCACGCCGCTTACACCGGCAAAGGAAGGCGAAGTCATCGAAGAACGTGATGTGCGCTTCCGCACCGTGGGAGACATCACCTGCACCGCCCCCGTGGCAAGCCTCGCCAAAAATGCACACGACATCGTGCTAGAAACCTTAACAGCAGACATCTCCGAGCGCGGCGCCACACGAATGGACGACAAAACTTCCGAGGCTTCGATGGAAAAGCGCAAGAAGGAAGGTTATTTTTGAATGGTTTGCTCCTGATAGCAAATACCGAATACCGAACGCAGAAGACGCAAAGGTTACGCAGAAGGAACACCAAAAAAATAGAAATACCTAAAGAATTTTCTGATTATCGATTTACCCGCTTCTTCTTGAATCATTTGTCTTTTCTTCTGTCTTCTTTTGCGTCTTCTGCGTCCGGCAATCCGATTTTCAGCGTCTTGAAATCCAAACACCTATGCAAACCCAAGCCCTCAAATTCATCACCTGCGGCTCTGTCGATGACGGGAAATCCACCTTGATTGGCCGCCTGCTCATCGACAGCAAAACCGCCCTGCTTGATCAAATCGCAGGCGTATCAAAAACTGGCGAAATCGATCTCGCCCAGTTCACAGATGGCCTCACCGCCGAGCGAGAGCAAGGGATCACGATTGATGTGGCTTATCGGTATTTCTCTACCGCCAGCCGCAAATTCATCATCGGCGATGCGCCGGGGCATGAGCAATACACACGCAACATGGTCACAGCTGCTTCGAGCGCGGATGCGGCTGTGGTGCTTGTCGATGCGACCAAATTAGTTTGGCAGCAACAACCTGTGCAGCTCTTGCCGCAGACCAAGCGGCATAGCCTGCTTTGCGCTCTGCTGCGCGTGCCAAGCATCGTGTTTGCCATCAACAAACTCGATGCAGTGGAGAATCAAGAGGCCGCGTTCATCAACATCAGCGCTGCGCTTCACAACATGGCCGAGCAGGCGGGTATCGACATCAAAGCCATCGTGCCTGTGTCTGCGCTCAAGGGCGACAACGTTGTGGAGCTTTCCACCCGTTGGCCGTTTTATTCTGGGCGCAGCCTGCTACAAATTCTGGAGCAGTTGCCTGCGCAGGCTGCGTTGAATGATGAGCGCAACGTGCCCACTGCCTTGCCGATCCAATGGCTCGATAAAGATTCAAGCAGCGCCAGCACAGCACAAGGTCGTCGCACCTTCTGGGGGCGCTTGGCTTCGGGCAGTTTGAAAGTTGGGCAAGAGCTGCAAGTCTTCCCAAGCGGGCAAAAAGCGGTTCTCGCGCAATTGTTTGATCACGCGCGAGAGCCTTTGCAAGAAGATCAAGGTTTAAACACCAGCTATGGCATCGTGCTGGATCGTGAAGTGGATATCTCGCGCGGCGATTGGTTGCTTGCGCCAGACACTTTTCATCCGCAGCGCAGCATCACGGCGACTGTAGCTTGGATGGATGAAGAGCCCTTGCAAGCTGGCCGCACCTATCTCGCTTTGCATGGCCATCGCTGGGTCAAAGCCAGGGTGAGCGCGATCACGCAGCGCTTTGATATTCATACGCTCTCGCCCCATGAGGCCAAGCAATTGCAAGCCAACGACATCGGCACCGTGCAGCTCTCACTGCAAGAGCCGATTGCCGCATTGCCTTTCGTGCAAAGCAAGTTGCTCGGCGCTTTGATTTTGGTCGACACAGCCAGCGACAAAACCTCAGGCGCAGCACTGATCCGTTAGGCTTTTCACCAGAGACCATAAGCACATCAATGCCTTGATTCCCTAGTAAAATCAAGGGTTTACACCAACAATTACTCTTCTCGCCGCGCCATGACTCACATCGTTACTGAAGCCTGTATCAAATGCAAATACACCGACTGCGTGGACGTGTGCCCCGTGGATTGCTTCCGCGAAGGCCCCAACATGCTCGTCATCGATCCCGATGAATGCATCGATTGCGCGGTGTGCATCCCAGAATGCCCGGTGAACGCGATCTACGCCGAAGAAGATGCTCCGGCAGACCAATTGCATTTCATCAAACTCAACATCGAGCTCAGCCAAAAAGCCGGCTGGAAAAGCATCACGAAACGCAAGGCCGCGCCGACGGACGCGGATGAGTGGAAAGACAAAGTAGGTAAGTTGGCTTTGTTGGAACGTTAAACCTTACTTTCGTATCTACATCATGGCATTCGTCGTCACAGAAGCATGCATCAAATGCAAATACACCGATTGCGTCGATGTTTGCCCTGCTGAATGCTTCCATGAAGGCCCCAACATGCTCGTCATCGATCCGGTTGAGTGCATTGACTGCGCCCTTTGCGTTCCAGAGTGCCCAGTCAACGCTATTTACGTGGAAGAGGATGTGCCTGCTGATCAGCTCAGCTTCATTCGGCTTAATGCTGAGTTATCGAAAAAAATAGGTTGGAAAATTCTTACTAGGCGTAAGAGCGCTCCTACAGACGCAGATATTTGGAAAGATAAAACTGGCAAACTGGCATTGCTAGAGCGTTAAGAGAAGTTTTGCAATATGGAACCCTTAGTGAATCAAGAAATCATCAACACGGCCACAGCTCACGACGGCGCGCTTGAGACCGACGCCGTCATCATCGGCGCGGGGCCGGTGGGTTTATTTCAGGTGTTTGAGCTGGGGCTCTTGGAGATCAAAGCGCATGTGATTGATTCGCTCGCTTACCCCGGCGGTCAGCCGATTGAGCTCTATCCCGATAAGCCGATCTACGATATTCCTGCGATTCCAGTGTGTACCGGCAAAGAGCTAACAGACTCGTTGATGAAGCAAATTGCCCCTTTTGGCGCGACGTTTCATCTCAGCCAAACCGTGATGCAAGTTGAAAAGCAGCCCGATGGCCGCTTCTACATCGAAACCGATAAAGGCACGCGCTTTCTCACCAAGACAATTTTTATCGCCGCAGGCGTAGGCGCATTCGAGCCGCGCCTGCTCAAAGTCGATGGCCTCGATGAATTCAAGGGCTCGCAGCTGCATTACAGCGTCAAAGATCCTGCGAAATTCAAAGGTAAGAACATCATCATCGTTGGCGGTGGCGATTCTGCGCTGGATTGGGCGCTTAACTTTGCGCAAGACGGCGAGAACAAAGCAGAGAGCGTGATCTTGCTGCATCGTCGTGACGGCTTCAAAGCCGCGCCAGCAAGCGTAGCCAAGATGAAAGAGCTCTGCGACGCTTACGAAATGCAATTCATGGTCGGCCAAGTCACGGATATCGTTGCGAACGACGGCAAGTTAACCCAAGTCAAAGTCACCGGCGGCGATGGCGTCACGCGCACCGTACCGCTCGACATGCTCCTCGTCTTCTTTGGCCTCTCGCCCAAGCTCGGGCCGATTGCCAACTGGAGCTTGCAGATCGAACGCAAGCAACTTGTCGTCGATACAGAAAAATTCTCCACCAACACGCCAGGCATCTTCGCCGTGGGCGATATCAATACTTATCCGGGCAAGAAGAAGCTCATCCTAAGTGGCTTCCATGAATGTGCGCTCGCCGCTTTCGCAGCCGCAGCCATGATCTTTCCTGAGAAGGGCAAGATTCATTTGCAATACACCACGACTTCTCCGAAGCTGCATAAAGTGCTGGGCGTGGAATCTCCGGTGTTTGATTGAAACTTTTGCAATCCGCAGATTTTCAGGAGCACGGAAAGCACAGAAACTACACGGAAGGCACGAAAAAGAAACGGCAGTAGCGTTTTTTGTGCCTTCCGTGTAGTTTCCGTGTCTTCCGTGTTCTTTTCTTTGAGTGCCAGCATCAACAATTAGCTGGCGCCAGTCATCTTGCAACTCGTCGGCATCTGCGCCTTCGCAGCATCAATCACGCGGATCACGCGGAAGCCGTAGCCTGAGCCTTCTACATCGTATTTCACGCCTTGTGTGCCGATTTTGTCCATAAGGCCGACGACCAAGGGCTGTTGGAATTGATGATCCAAATTTCGCATGCTGCCGCTTTGGCCAAAGAGACTGATGTTGGTTTTAGACAAGCGCTGCGCCAATGCTGCGACGTCGATTGAAGTGGCAGAACTCGCGCTTTGTAGCGCCTGCGCAAGCGCCTCCATCATCAAGTGCATACGCATGTGAACGTAATCGTCTTCTGGCTTGGGAAAGCGGGCGCGGAAGGCTTTCATGAAGTTGTCTGCCTCAACTTGTCTTGCACCTTTGACGATGCCATCAGCCGCGCCGACATTCGGCAACCAATCGGCTACCGCAATCACCTTGCCAATCCCTGCCTCGCCAATCGCCGCAGGCGCACCCAGCGCATTGCCGTAAAACGTATAAAACTTGCCATCAAAGCCCACTTCCTTGCAAGCCTTGACCAGCAGCGTGAGATCGTTGCCGAAATTACCTGTGAGCACAGCGCCTGCGCCGCTGCTCTTGATCTTCGCAGCATACGGCGCGAAATCTTTGATGCGACCAAGCGGATGCAACTCATCACCAACGATTGCAATATCGCTTCGTTGAAGAGCCAACTGCCGCTTGCCTTCGCGCAGCACAGCTTGGCCAAAGCTGTAATCCTGCCCAATCAAATAAATCGATTTCAAAGCGCGATCTTCGCGCAGCACTTCCATCAAAGCGGCCATGCGCATATCGGCATGCGCATCAAATCGGAAATGCCAAGGGCTGCATTTTTCGTTCGTGAGAATCGGGTCAACAGCTGAGTAATTCAAGAATACCAAGCGCTTCTCGGGCACTCGCTCGTTGTGTTTGTTGATTGCATCAATCAATGCCGCTGCAACTGAAGAGCTGTTGCCCTGCATGATGATCTGCGCGCCATCGTCAATCGCAGCGCGAAGCATCGCCAAGGCTTCCTCCACTTGGCCTTTGCTGTCGTAGCGCTCCAATTGCAATTGCCTTGAAGCGTTGCCAACGAGCTTGATGCCACCGCGTGCATTCACGCGCTCTGTAGCCCACACGAGATTGCGATGCACAGCATCGCCTGTGTTTGCAAATGCACCGGAGAGCGCCTCAATCAACGCTATTTTTATAGGAGCACTCTGCGCAGTATTGATGCCGGCGATCTGGCTAAAAGCATTTGAAAAGCTGCTTGATGTTGTGGCAAAAAGTACGCTTTTCAAGAGTATGCGTCGATAAATATTTCTTGGCCTTAGCATATGTTTTTTCCCTTGAAACCTGATGCATGAGCTACAGATATGAGCCATGCGGCAACGCTCTCATCAAGGTGATGAACAGCGAATGAGCCGCGAGTTTAAAGGAGTTTGTTATGTTTTTTTCCTCTGTTCGCACACCCGTGATGGTTAATCGCGCAGCCCTGAATGGTTATGGCTACGCGCCCAGCGCTTGGACACGTTCTGATGCATTTGACCGCTTCTTTGCCGATGCTATTGAAAGCAAAGAGCAAGGCAGCCACATCGAAAGCGATGAGACATCGATTACGATGAGCCTTGATGTACCCGGCCTCGCCAAAGATCAACTCACCATTGGTATTGAAGGCCGCATCGTGCGCATTGCCTCAATCGATGACGCGCCGCGCAGCTTCAAGGCGACCTACAAACTAGGCAGCGATGTGGATGCAGCGCAAAGTGAAGCCAAGCTAGAGAACGGTGTACTCACTTTGAAGTTCGCAAAGATTGCGCCCGAGAGCCGCCAGACTTTGCTGACGATCAACTGATCAGCGACCCACTACCGTTCGCCCTGAGCCTGTCGAAGGGCATGATGGCTTCGACAGGCTCAGCCCGAACGGTGTGTGGCGCTAAATCTGATCTAACGACCATCTCGGCTTCACATCAAAGGCGTAGCTCTTCGAGGGCTGCGCCTTTCCTGCTTGCAAGCGCATCGCGGCAGCGAGTGCAATCATCGCGCCGTTGTCGGTACACAAATGCAACTCGGGGTAATGCACGCGAATGCCTGCCTTTGCGCAGGCAGCGTTCAGTTGCTCACGCAGGCTACGATTCGCCCCCACACCGCCCGCCACCACAAGCCGCGACAAGCCCGATTGCTGCACAGCCTTGAGCGATTTCTTAATCAACACTTCCGTGATAGCCGCCTGAATGCTCGCCGCCAAATCGCGCTTGGTGGCATCAGACAAAGATTCCACGCCCGCGCCGCGCACGGTCGCGCCCTCCGGCACATCACCCACCAAGCGTTTGATCTGCGTGAGCACCGCCGTCTTCAAGCCTGCGAATGAAAAATCCAAATCGCCGTTGTGCAGCAAGGGGCGTGGGAACTTGAAAGACAGAGGGTTACCGGGCTTAGATAAGTGACCGGGCTGTGACTGATCGCCGCCGTCAGCCAACTTTGCCAATTGCGGCCCGCCCGGATAAGGCAGGCCCAGCAGTTTCGCCGTCTTGTCAAATGCCTCTCCAGCCGCATCATCAATCGTCTCGCCCAGCAGCGCGTATTCGCCCACGCCATCCACGCGCATGAGCTGTGTGTGCCCGCCGCTCACCAGCAGCGCGATGAAGGGAAACTCAGGCGGATCGGCGCTTAAAAATGGCGAGAGTAAATGCCCTTCCAAATGATGCACGCCAATCACCGGCTTGCCCAATGCACTGCCCAGCGCACAAGCCATGCCCGCTCCGGTAAGCAACGCTCCAGCCAGCCCTGGCCCGCGTGTGTATGCTACAACATCAATAGCACTCAGCGCAGTATCTGTACCGGCCAATGCCTCTTTTGTCAACGGAACCAGCCTGCGAATATGATCCCGGCTCGCCAGCTCTGGTACCACGCCACCATAAGCGCGATGCATCTCAATTTGGCTGTGCAGCGCTGCACCAAGAAGCACAGGAATCGGCAAAGCTTTGCCTGCTTCTGGTGCTTTTGGACCAACTTGCATTTCTGCTCGCACCAGAGCAACGCCTGTCTCGTCGCAAGAAGATTCAAATCCAAGTATCAACATATCGCGTTAGATGGTGAATGAGCAAACGTTGCGCTTTAAAACCGCTCGTGGTTTTGCAAAAACCGCCATTGCCCCAGCGGCAAATCTGCCAGCGGTACGCGGCCGACTCTGATGCGCTTCATCGCACTGATTTGCAAACCATGATGCTCACACAGCTGAGAGATGCTGCCGGGCGCTGCGCCTTTGGCAGCAAAACGCAAGCCAGTGACTTGATCGTTAGCCTTGCTGAGCGCGACTTTGGCATGAATGATCAATCGATCTCTGCGAATGAAAGGGCGATTGAGCGAGATTATTGCTTCTTCACTGACTTCACCTTGCACATCCACGATCACTTCATTCTCCGTCGTGTTCGCATCATCCCTGAGCTTGCGTTGAATGCGAAAATCTTGGCTGAACACCAACAAGCCGCTCGCTCCGCTTTCAAGCGGCGTCATACAAGTCTGCGCTTTCAAATGCCGCTGCAGCAGGCGCACACCTGAAGAATCCGATTTACTGCGATTGGCTGCAGCGAGCAGCTGAACTGCACCCTGCTTGCCCTCATCCCATGTGTAACACGGCGGTTTGTGAAGAAGAATCGTCATGGGCAGGCTATCGAGCAGCGAGGCATTCTTATCCACTTCAATGCGCTCATTGCTCACGCGATGCTGAGGGCTTTCTTGCACCACGCCATTGACGCGCACCCAACCGCCCTCAATGTATTGCTCGGCATGGCTGCGCGAGCAATTGAGTTGCTCAGCCACGCGCTTGGCAAGGCGGATCGGTTCATTCGTTGTGAGTTGCGTTGACATGAGACGAGTTTAACTGCGCGAGCAGCGTTGAAATGTGTCAAGTCATGTGCGATGAGCTCATGCGCAGCACCAACATCACTGACTTTGGCTGCTCAATAGATGATCGTCAAACGCCTCATCGTTCACGCCGAAGCAATGCGCGCCAAAGCCAGCTTGTTGGTATGCCGCAGGCGCGTTGACAAATCCAAAGTGAGGTTGGTAAGCAACTGGGTCACGATTTGTGGCTCCTGCCTGCGCAGCACATCAAAAGCTTCGCGCGTGAGCACCGCAGCCAACACATCTTCCTGCGCTTTGACCTGTGCTGAGCGGGGCGCCTCATCCAAAAATCCGATTTCACCAAGGACACCGCCCCGTCGCACGCTAGTGATGCGAATCTCGCGCCCATTGCTGCCATGCACGATCACGCCTGCGCTTCCTTGCAACACGATGAGCATGTGATCGCTGGCCTCCCCAGCGTTAAAAATACTGTCGCCCGCCTTAAACAAGCGCTGTGGCATGGCTGACTCCAGCTTGCTGCGCTGGCTGTCAGACAAGCCGCGAAAAATATGCAGTGCGTCAGACAGTTGCGTGGTGTGCAGGCTGCCAATCACGCCGAAGCTGGCAATCACAGAAGATTCGGCAGCTTCCAACGCACGGTCTAAATCCGGGTAGTGCTGGGCTTTGGGGAAATACTGCTGCAAGAAAGTGCTTGCATTGCCGCTTTGCAGACTCGCGCCGGCATGCGAGATGCGCACGTTGTCTCCCGCTGCCATGCGCAGCCAGCGCGCCAGTGCCAAAGCAATCGAGCTGTCTACATGGCGCACACGAGACCAATCCAAAATCACACTGTGCGCTCCGCCAAGTGATTCAAGCAAATGCCTATCCAAACTGGCGACACTGCCAAAAAACAGCTCGCCTTCCAGCTCCACCACGCGAATGCGCGCACCATGCCCCGCCAATACGGCAATCTCCCCGCGCCCGCGAGCGCAATTGGAATGCAACTGTGCGCCCGTCCACACATAGCGCACTGGTTTTTTTGCGTTGCGCATGGCAAACAAAATCAAACCAAATAGCAGACCAACAAAGACAGCCGAGACAACGTTAAACACAACCGAAGTCAACGTCACAATCGCAACCAGTGCCAAATCTTCCTTCTGACTGGTTTGCAGCTTTGCGCCACGCAGCCAAGCCCAGCCTTGCCGAATCGCCAAACGATCTGCCATGTAGTAACCGTCGACCAACATGGCTGCTGCCACTGCTGCCAGCGCCACCCAGTTAAGTAAACCGAGCGCCGCGACAACCAAACACAATATGCCAATCCAAAGTATCTTGCCACCGCTGATCGGATGATTGCGCACAGCGGCCATCGCAGCTTGTTGTGAAGACGCTACTGGCGCACTACCAAGAGCGCCGCCGCAAGCCACAGCGAGTGATACACCTGCCATCTGCCAACGACTGGCATAACGGTCATCAAGTTGCGAAACTGATTCATTCGCGACGGTCATGTTGATAAACATCATGGTGCCAACGAGCGCGGCGTTATAGAACAAACTCGTTGCAACAGCTGCGTGATTCACGCCCGCTGCCATCAATGTAGAGAAATCAGCAACCTGCCAAGGCAAAGCCAACGCTTGCCCCACTGGCATGACCATCGCCACCGAAGCGCCGTTAGCCGCCCAAAGCAAGCCTACGCCTGCCCCTGCAGCGATTGACAATGCCGTCGATGGCCAGCGCGGGTGCAGCTTGCGCACCATCAGCGCCACCGCGATGGTCACCAAGCTGATGCTCAGCAGCATGAGCCAAGGCGAACCTTGCCGCCACAAGCGGTAAAGCGTTTGTGATTGTGAGACCAAGAGCAAAATAGAAATGCTGATTGCAAAGCCGGCGTAGACAGGCGCAGGGATCAAGCGCGTGAAGCGATCTGCGTTGAACAAATAAAGTAAAGCACAGACCAAGCCTGCCATAGCGCACAGGATGCACAGCAGCGCCAAAAGCTGCTCGGGTGTGCCAGCCAAGCCCCAGCCGGGCAAAGCGTTCTTCAACGAGGCAAGAATAGCGCCCACCGTGGTCGCTTCAAACAAGCGCGCCGAAAACGCCATGGGACGCGCTGTAGCAGCGCTCGCCATGTGAGCCACAGCGAGGCAAAGGAGTGTCGCTAAAACGCCCATGCCCAGATACTGCGCAGGCAAGCTGGCATAGGCCAGAGCCACTCCGGCCAAGCCAATCGGTATAGAGCTCACAAGCCCATCCAGCACATCACTGCCTTGGCTGAGCATCGTCGGTGCAGCTTGATGAGGCTGGGGCTTTAAATCTGGCTGTGCTCGGAGCGAAGCAAAATTGACCTCTGTAGGCCTCAATACACCGGGCTGTGTGCTACTTGCTTGGGAGACGGTCACAGGCTCGGCAGGTCGCGCATTTTTAAGTGCGCTTAAGTCAAGATCAATGTCTGCATGGCGTGGGCTGGTATGGAGCAGGTTGTTAAGTTGGCCAGGAATACCGGGCAGTTCGCCAGGTTGGGTCAAGGAAGTCATTGGTAATCTCCAAAGCAGATGTTAATCAATGCCGATATTCCAAGCAAGCTATTTCAAACGCTATATCGGTATAGCTGGACGTCATGTGGTTTGGGACACAATCCGGCCATGGCAATCGCGAAATACATCAAAGAAATTGGCCGTGGCAAGGAAGGCGCTCGCTCGCTACTCCGCGAGCAAGCGGCTGATTTGCTTGGGCAGGTGCTGGATGGGGCGGTGAGCGATTTAGAAATCGGCGCGTTTTGCATTGCCATGCGCATCAAAGGCGAAACGCCGCAGGAGATGGCGGGGTTTTTAGATGCTGCAACGCAGCGTATGGCACTCGTGCCATCGGAGCGGCCCATCATTGTGATTCCCAGTTACAACGGCGCGCGCAAGCTGCCGGGCTTGACCACCTTGCTCGCTGGCCTGCTCGCGCACGAAGGTGCAGCGCAGGGCTTTTCCGTCTTGGTGCATGGCTGCACGACTGAAGCAACGCGTGTGCCGACGCAGGATGTGTTTGCAACAGTCTTTAGTGAGTTTTTTAAGCAAAAACAGCCTCTAGCCGGCATAGAAACTGCGCAAGGCGCTATTGAATTAGGAGCAAACAGTCGACCCGGCATACCCAGCTTTGTATCGACGCATCAGCTCAGCCCTGCACTGCAACGCCTGCTGGATGTGCGCCGCACGATTGGCCTGCGCAATCCTGCGCACAGCTTGGTGAAGCTGATGAACCCGACGAGTCGTGCCGATGCGCTGATCGTCTCCAGCTACACGCATCCCGAATATTTGCAAAGCATGACCGAGACTTTGCAGCTCACGCAAAGCCACGCGATGCTTTTGAGAGGCACAGAGGGCGAATCCGTGGCGGATGCGCGCCGCCGCCCGCGCATGGATGGCTTTGTGCATGGGAAGAACTTGGCGCTGTGTGATGCGCAGGAGGGCTCGCTTGTCAATCTCCCTGATCTGCCTAAAAGCTGCGATGCAGCAACCACAGCCGCTTATATTCAAGCCGTTTTGCGCGGTGAGCAGAGTGTGCCCGCGCCCATTACCGCGCAGGTGGAACACATCTTGCATCTCATGGCTTGTATCAAGGAAAAGCCATGAAAAACTCATCTTCTACAACCTCGTCGGCGTATCAAGGCAAAGTGCTGCTGGTGGGCGCTGGTCCGGGCGATCCTGAATTGCTCACCTTCAAAGCTGCAAAAGCGATTAGCCGCGCTACTGTTATCTTGGTCGATGATTTGGTGAACGAAGAAGTCTTGAGCCACGCCCGCCCATCAGCGCGCATCGTGCATGTGGGCAAGCGAGGCGGTTGCAAATCCACACCGCAGGCCTTTATTGAAAAACTCATGATCATGGCCGCCAAGGAAGGTGAGACAGTCGTGCGCCTCAAGGGCGGAGATCCGTTCATCTTCGGGCGCGGCGGCGAAGAAGTCGAAGCACTGCAAGCTGCGGGCATCGAAGTGGAAGTGATCAATGGCATCACATCAGGCCTGGCTGCTGTCACCTCGCTCAATGTGCCGCTCACACACCGCGAGCATGCTCACGGCGTCGTCTTCATCACGGGCCATGCCAAACCGAACGATCAAGGCCCTAATTGGGAAGCGCTTTCAACGGCCGCGATGCAGGCCAAGCTCACACTCGTGATCTACATGGGCATGACTCATGCCAACGCTATTCAAACCGGCCTGCTGACAGCATTGCCTGGCAACACACCCGTAGCCATTATTCAACACGTTAGCCTCCCCGAACAACGCCAAGCCATCACCACATTAGCCCAGTTGACAGATACGATAAACCAAGAAAACATGGCCAGCCCCAGTGTGATCGTGGTGGGGGATGTGCTGCGTGGCGTGGCTGCGTTGGCTGAACCAGCGGAGCTCGAAAACATCTCCACGCGAATCCACGCTACTGGCTAAGCAGCTACACTAACAATCACCTAAAGCGTCCTTTAAGCCTATTATTTTCATAGCGCTCGACGCAAATAAACCGCCGGTGAGGTGCTGATTTGACCCAAATTTTTGATACCACCATCATCGGCGCTGGCGCTGCTGGCCTCTTTTGCGCGGGCGTGGCAGCGCAGTTGGGCTTGAAGGTTTTGCTGATTGACCATAGCGAAAAAGTGGCCGAGAAGATTCGCATCTCCGGAGGTGGGCGCTGCAACTTCACCAACCGTGATGCGCAGCCTGCTAACTTTCTCTCAGACAACCCCAACTTTTGCCGCAGTGCTTTATCGCGTTATGGCAGCAAAGATTTCATCGCACTGGTGCAAAAGCATGAGATAGCTTTTCATGAAAAGCACAAGGGGCAATTATTTTGTGACCGCAGCGCGGAAGACATTATTCAAATGCTGCTGCGCGAATGTGATGCGAGTTTGAATGGCGGCAGCGTCACGCGCTGGCAGCCATGCAGCGTGAAGGCCGTGAGGTACGCAAGCAGCTCTACGGCAATTGATTTAGAAGACAAATCGGCAGATTGCGCAGATACAGACTGCGTGAAGCGCTATGAAATTGATACTGACAGAGGAACAGTGATTTCTCACACACTCGTGATCGCAACCGGCGGCCTGAGCATTCCCAAAATCGGCGCTACAGATTTTGGCTACCGAATCGCCAAACAATTTAGCCACTCGCTCATAGAGCTGCGCCCTGCCCTCGCCCCGCTCACCTTTGACGAAGTCGCATGGCAGCCCTTCTCACAATTGTCTGGCCTTGCGCTGCCGGTGACGATCAGCACGGGTGAGAAAAAGCAGCGAACGAGTTTCGATGAAGACCTACTTTTCACACATCGCGGCCTCTCGGGCCCCGGCGTGTTGCAGATATCCAGCTTCTGGCAGGGCGCCACTCCGATTCGCATGAATCTCTGCCCGCATGTGAAGCTGCAAGAGCACTTGATGCGCGCCAAGGCCACCTCGCGCAAACTGATTGCCAACGAGCTTGCTGCTCTTCTGCCTAGTCGCTTAGCAGAGAGCTGGGCTTCGCAAAAACCAGAATGGCAGCGTCCTATTAACGAGGCCAGCGACAAAGCCCTCGCGCAACTGGCCGAACACATCTCAAGCTGGCAACTCACGCCCAGCGGCACGGAAGGCTATAAAAAAGCCGAAGTCACCGCAGGCGGCGTCAACACGCGCGAACTCTCCAGCCAAACGATGGAGTCAAGCAAACAAAGCGGCCTGTATTTCATCGGCGAGGTCGTGGACGTGACCGGCTGGCTAGGCGGCTACAACTTCCAATGGGCTTGGGCCAGCGGATTCGCTTGCGCTCAGAGTTTGGCTGCGAAACTTCAGTAGCAATTCGTCGATCAAGCGCAGACTGCTTCTGCGCTTTCCTTCATCGCGCAGTGCTTACTTAGCAATCAGCTCCGGCACGACACTCTTGTGCTCCAGCGCAGCTTGTGTATGCCCAGCTTCTTCGTCCACATGCGTCTTGTTTGCACCCGGCGCGCCTTTGCGAGCAAACAGCGTGTACATCGTCGGCACGACGAAGATGGTGAGCAGTGTGCCCAAGCTCATGCCGCCGACGATCACCCAGCCGATTTGCTGGCGGCTTTCTGCGCCTGCGCCGGAAGACAAGGCCAGCGGAATCGCGCCGAGCACCATCGCGCCTGTCGTCATCAGAATGGGGCGCAAACGCAGCTTGGCCGATTGCTGAATCGCTTGCACGGTGTCCACACCCTGCTCGCGCAATTGATTGGCGAATTCCACAATCAAAATGCCGTGCTTCGTGATCAAGCCCACCAGCGTCACCAGCCCAATCTGGCTGAATACATTGAGCGAGCCACCGCTCCATTGCAGCGCCGCAAGCGCGCCCACCATCGATAGCGGCACAGATAACATGATCACAAAGGGATCAATGAAGCTTTCAAATTGCGCAGCGAGCACGAGATAGATGAAGAGCAGCGCCATCGCAAACACAATGGCCAGCGAGCCCGATGCGCTTTTGAATTCACGCGATTGGCCGTTTAAATCCGTGGCGTAACCGGGCTTTAAAACTTTTAGCGCTGTCGCATCCATGAATTCGAGCGCTTGGCCGAGCGAATAATCTGGCGCGAGATTGGCCGTGATGGCGGCTGAGCGGCGCTGAGAAAAGTGATTGAGCTCGCGCGGCACCACCACTTCGCGAATGCGCACCAAGGCCGAGAGTGGCACCATCTGCTCATTGCGCCCGCGCACGAAGATTTTTTCAATATCGTCGGGCGTATCGCGCCCCGCTGATGCCGTTTGCACGATCACATCGTATTGCTCGCCCTCGCGCTTGTAGCGCGTCACATTCCGCCCGCCCAGCATGCTCTCCACTGCGCGGCCCACCGCATCCACGCCCACGCCCAGATCAGCCGCTTTCTCACGATCCACCTCAAAGCGCACTTCGGGTTTGTTTAGGCGCAGATCGGTATCCACCTGCAGGAAGCCGGGATTCTTCGCCAGCTCATCTTGAAACTGACGCACCACACCCGAGAGGTTTTGATATGAATCCGAAGTCATGATCACGTAATTGATCGGGCGGCTGTTGAAGCCTTGGCCCAGAGATGGCGGCGTGACAGGGAAGGCCGTGACCCCGGGCAAGCTGGAAATACGCGGCGCAAGCTCGCGCGCGAGATCAGGCGTGCGCTTGGTGCGCTCTTCCCAAGGCACGGTGCGGAAAAACACATTGGCCTGCGCCACCGTCGGGTTGCCGGCCACCGTAAAAATGCGATCAAATTCTTTGTAGCCGCCACCGATGCGCTCCATCGCTTGCGTGTAGCGCAGCGTGTAATCCAGCGTTGCGCCATCGGGTGCGTTCACCACATTCAAAATCACGCCGCGATCTTCCAGCGGAGCGAGCTCACGCTTGATGTCTTTCAAAATATACCAAGTGCCTACACCCGAGCCGATCATGATCAGCACAATCAGCCAGCGCACGTTGAGAGACCAGCCAAGTAACTTGCCATAACCATTCGTCACGCCATTCAAAAATCTCTCAATCCAGCGGTCATAAAACGGCGGATTCGGATTGTGTTTGAGCAGCAGCGAGCTCATCATGGGCGAGAGCGTGAGCGCAACGAAGCCTGAGACGACAACAGCACCTGCGAGCGCCAATGCAAACTCTGTGAAGAGCTTACCCGTGCGCCCTGGCGAGAAGGCCAACGGGGCATACACCGCAGCCAAGGTGAGCGTCATGGCAATCACAGCAAATGAAATTTCTTTCGCGCCGATGATGGCTGCATCAAAAGGTTTTTTGCCCATTTCAATATGCCGGTAAATATTCTCCAGCACCACAATCGCATCGTCCACCACCAATCCAATCGCGAGCACGAGCGCGAGCAAGGTGAGCGTGTTGACCGTGAAGCCTGCGAGCGCCATGAGCGCAAACGCGCCAATCAGCGAGACGGGAATGGTGATCAGCGGGATGATGGAGGCGCGTAAATTGCGCAAGAAAAACACAATCACCAAAGCCACAAGCACCACGGCTTCAATGATGGTGGTGTACACCGCCTTGATGGATTCTTTGATGAAGATCGAATTGTCATTGGCCACATCAATCTCAATGCCCGGCGGCAAATTGGCCTTGATCTTGGGCAGCATCGCGCGCACTTCGGCAGACAAATCCAGCGGATTGGCTGTCGCATTGCGAATCACGCCGAGCGTGATAGCATCGCGCCCATTCAAGCGCGTGGCGGTGCGCTCAGAAGCTGCGCCTTGGCGCACGGTAGCCACATCACCAATGCGCACCGGCACGCCATTCACAATGCGGATGACTACTTGCGAGAATTCAAACGGGCGCTGCAAATCAGTGGCTGCCGTCACGTTAAATTCCCTGCGCTGGCTCTCAATGCGGCCTGCGGGCACTTCCACATTGTTGCGACGCAGGGCATCTTCTAAATCTTGTACGGTGAGGCGATAAGCGGCGAGTTTGTCAGGATCCACGTTCACGCGCATGGCGTATTTGCGCTCACCAAAAATGCGCACATCGGCTGCACCGCTGGCCGTTTGTAGCATGGGCTTGGCGATGCGGTTGGCCAGATCAGACAGCTGGAGCACATTGAGTGTGTCGGAGCTAAACGCCAACCAAATCACGGGGAAGGCATCGGCCTCCACTTTGGCAATCTGCGGCTCATCGACATCGGTGGGCAATCGCTGGCGTACGCGCGAGACTTTGTCGCGCACATCGGCTGCGGCGCTATCGGCCTCGCGCGAGAGCTTGAAGCGCACGGTGATTTGGCTTTGCTCGGGGCGCGAGATCGATGTGATCACATCCACGCCTTCAATACCCGC
>JAYSRZ010000580.1:0-7483 GCA_043720775.1 Variovorax sp.
CGCGCTCGAATAACTCATGCTCTCATCAAGCCACAGCTCATAAAAAGCATTGCCTAAGTCATAGTGCGCATGGATATTTTTTTGTGAGTTGGCCTTCGTGTTGCGATTGAGCAAATGCTTGATGCGATACGCCAATCGGCCCAGCCATGAGCCATAAATAATGTCTTCCACCTCGCGGCGGTTGGCCACGAAGACGCGAAGTACGCTGGCCAAATTGGAGGTGCTCCAGTCGCCCGCGATATAGCTTTCGGCAAATCCAATATCACCTGATTTCAGTGCGGCGGAGCATGCATTCCAATTGTGTAGATTCAAGTGACCATGAATCTTTGCAATATCACTTGATTGACCAAAATGCTGGCTGCTGCCGTCCGGCAGTTGAACGCTGAGCGAGCCGTGTTTGAGTTGTTGCAACAATTTGAGGCAGGTGCGAGCTGAGGCGGGCGCATCACTGGGAATCTCAAAATTTTGCGTCGAGGCTGAACTTTGCATGATGTGTTGTTTGTTATCTGGAAACCAAAACTGCCGGCGGCTTGGGCTTAGAGAAAAAAGGAACGCGTTTGAAGAAAAGCTTGACGGCTTGCCAATGAATTCGCGCAATCACACCCAATGTCATCGCACCATAAGAAAAAATGGCTTTGCGCACGGCTTGTGAATTCAGAGGCTGCAAATCGCCGCTGACAGAGGTTTGCAAAAGTGCGCCCGTGTTGTCGTCGTAGTCAATGCGAGCCACGGTGCGTTGAACAGCGCGTTGATTGGATGTGGTCATGAATCGAAAGCGATAGTGGCCTTCAACATTGCAAAACGGAGAGACGTGAAAAACCTTGGTCGCGGTTTGTTCACGCCCAAATTTGGGGTGATCAAGCAAATACACATGCCGCTCGCCAAAAGTGTTGTTGACCTCTACCACGACAGCACGAAGAGCGCCATCGGAGCGGTGGCAATACCAAAAACTTACCGGCTTGAAACCGTAGCCCAGCACGCGCGGATAGCAATGCAGCCATGCTTCGCCAACAGCATCATCAATGCCTTCGCTGCGCAATACCTCGTCGAGCCAAGACAAGCTATTGTTGCGGCCATCGCCATGATCTTTGTCGTAGAAGCTGATCGCGGCTCTTTTGTTGCGCACCAGCTCTCCTGCGCCATTCGAGGCCAGGCTGCGCATCGGCAGCATGAGGAAATAGGTTGGATATGCAAACGCATTGCGTGCGGGGCGCAGGCGCGTGTGGCGCACACAGCCAAAGCCCATCATGGCTACGTCAGCGTTAGTATCACCGCTCACGCTACTTCTCCATGAATCTGTTTCAAGATCACGCGAGCCGCCGCTAAGCCTGAGATCAGGCCGTCTTCATGAAAGCCGTAACGCGTCCATGCGCCGCAAAACCATGCGTTGTTCACGCCATTGATTTCATGCAGTCGCGCCTGCGCGTTTGTGGCGGCCATGTCCATGACGGGATGTGCGTATTCGTATTCTCCTCTGACATGCTGAGGCTCAATGTGTTGCGTTGGATTCAGGCTCACGAGCACAGGCTGCTCAAACGGAATCGGCTGCAGCTTATTGATCAAGTAATGCAGGCAAACGCCGCCACCTTCTTGGGTATCGTCACCGCGCACGTAGTTCCACGCACTCCAAGCCAGTCTTGCCTTAGGCAAGACACTCGCATCGGTGTGTAAAACAGCTTTATTGGGCTGCGTTTTGAATTGCCCCAGAATCTCTCGCTCATGCGCACTCGCATCACGCAGAAGGGCGAGAGCTTGCGGCGCATGCGTGGCGAAGATCACTTGATCGAAACGCTCGGATTGCCCTGCTGTGATGATGCGCACGCCATCTGCATCTCGATCAACGAGTTCGACCTTTGTATTCAAGCGCTTATCCACGATCTTGTTTGTAATGGCATTGACATAGTTACGCGAGCCACCCGTCACAGTCCACCACTTTGGCCGATTGTTCACCTGCATCAAGCCGTGATTGTGGCAAAAGCGAATCATCGTTGCCACAGGGAATTGCAGCATCTGCGCGGTGGGGCAGCTCCAGATGCAGCCGAGCATGGGAAGCAAATACCACTCACGCAGTTCGGCACCGAAGCGATGCTCGGCCAGAAAATCAGAGAGCGGCTGCGCCAGTTGAGCCTCATGGCCAGCCGCTGCAATTTGCGTGCAAAGCTTGTTGAGTCGCAGCACTTCCAATAGCATTTTGAGGAATCGCGGGCGGGCCAAATTGCTGCGCTGAGCAAACACGGTATTCAAACTGCCGCCACTCCACTCTAAAGATCGCGTTCCATCGCGCCCTTGCACAGAAAAGCTCATGTCTGAGTAACTGGTCTGCACGCCGAGTTGCGCAAACAATGCGATGAGATTCGCATACGTACGCTCGTTGTAGACCAGAAAACCGGTGTCAATGCCATGTGTGCGCTCGCCGTGCGGCGTCGCCAGCGTGATATCCACCGTGTTGGCATGGCCACCAAAATAACTGCCAGCTTCAAATAGCGTGACTTCGGCGCTGCCCTGCAAGGCATGCGCCGCGCCCAAGCCAGTAATGCCTGAACCGATGATGGCAATTTTTCGACAAACACTCATAATTTGCACGGCACTTAAAAACTCGTTGCTTCCAAATCTCTATTTAAATACTATTCATTCTAATTTTATACTATATAGTATATGCTGGTTCCAAGCAATATTTGGCTTACAGTAACTCAGAGTAAGACGCAAGCGATGAAATGCCGAGCCATCGCTTAGCAAAACTGACATCTTGGTTATCCATAATCCATGCAGGGTTCAAGACGTTCGCCAAGACGAGTGCGATAGGCACGCAGCTAGAATCCACGAAAACGTAAGGAAGCGACCATGCTCTACCCTGAATTATTCAAACAGCTCGAATCCGTCCGCTGGGACATGGACAAGGATATTCCGTGGGCGCAATTCCAAGGCGGCCAGCTCACTGACGAGCAGGCTCAAACCATCAAGATGAATGCCATCACAGAATGGGCTGCGCTACCCGCCACAGAAATGTTTTTGCGGGACAACCGCGACGATTCAGATTTCTCCGCTTTCATGTCGATTTGGTTTTTCGAAGAGCAAAAGCATTCGCTGGTTTTGATGGAGTACTTGAAGCGTTTTCGCCCTGAGCTCGCGCCGACCGAGGAAGAATTGCACGCCGTGCGCTTTGAGTTTGAGCCAGCGCCTGCGCTGGAGACGCTGATGATGCATTTCTGCGGCGAGATCCGGCTCAACCATTGGTATCGAAGAGCCAGTGAATGGCACACCGAGCCGGTGATCAAACACATTTACACCACACTGAGCCAAGACGAAGCCCGGCACGGCGGCGCTTACTTGCGCTACATGAAGCGCGCGATCGGCAAGTTTGGCGATGAGGCCAAATCAGCGTTTACCAAAGTCGGCGTGCTCATGGCCAGCGCTCGGCGCACCGCACAAGCTTTGCATCCCACCAATTTGCATGTCAACAAAGCGCTCTTCCCGCGCGACACGATCCAAAGCCGCCTGCCTAATCCTGAGTGGCTTGAGTATTGGCTCGATAAGCAAATCAATTTTGATGCGGTGTGGGAGACCAAGGTGGTTGAGCGCATTTTGCACAACATGAGCTTGCTGATGGAGCGCAGTTTTACGACAGCTTCTGAGCTCAATCGCTATCGCAAAGAACTCTCGCAAAGCTTAGCTGCCAAAGCCGGCGGCGTGGCGGAAGTCTTGGTGCAAACGCCATCGGTGATCGTGCGTTCCGCTTGAGTGCATCGCTACAAATTGCTATTGAATAGATAGCACTTACCGCATATCCCATATGGGCTATTGGCAGTTTTTCTCATAAAATTGTGTTTGCTATGATCTAATGCGCACATGCAGCCACCAATGCGCTGCATCAGCCCAATCGCAAATTTGCATCGCATGTGCGCCTGCTCTTTCAATCAAAACAAGTGCGCCTTCAGGCTCATCAGGCCAGTGTTTTCTTAAAACGCTGTGCGTATGTCGCGTGCCAGAAGGGTTCGCCCACGCATCGCCCTGAGCTTGCAGGATCAACAACGGACGAGGCGCAATCGTTTGCCACAATGCCGAGCAATTGAGCTGCGCCAAACGCGCTTGCATGGACGATTGCTGAGCCGCTGCGCTGAACCAATGCGGATAGTGAGCGACCAACGCCTGCAAGCTCTCAGCGCCTTCGGCTGAAACTGTCAAAGACGCCGCGCCACCCGTGCCGCTGTTGTTAGCCACTACAGCATCTATGGCCTCATCCATCGCTGCGGCCAGCAATGCGGCTTTGCCGCCACGCGAATGCCCTATCACGCACACTTTGCACGCTGGATGCAGCGTCTTGAGCGCTTGTGCGGTCACAGCCAAGCCCCAAGCCCAGACCATCAGACAGCCACTTTGTGATGTGGGATGCAGGTTGTAGTAAGCACCTTGTCTGAGCGCAGAAGGTGGGTCATCAGCAAGCTCTAAGCGATCAAACCAAGCCAGTGCGATGCCTTGCTGCATGCAAGCGCGCATCGCCTCCAGGCTCACGCAGTGCGGCCAACAACCATCGCCACTGAGCAAAATGCGATGGGCTAAATCGCCGCGCCTCGATTTAGCATCGGGTTGCAGCAAGTCAACGCGCCACTGCAACCCGTCATCAGTTGCTAGATGCCATTGCTGTAACACGCCGCCCTCCCATGCCAGCTCGTGTACCAGTCGCATCAAAACGGACTCAGAAGGAACGATAGGCGCGCCGTAAAGCCCGTTCATCCACTCGTAAGCGACAGTATCAGGGTTTCCAATCATCTGAATCATATTGCGGTGGTGTCATGATCAGAGTATGTTCCATCCACACCCAATTTAGGAGACTTCCATGACCTTAACTCTCAATTCGCGCACGCCTTGGCTTGCAGCCGCCGCTTTTACTGCTAGCGTGTTTTGCGCATCCGCGCAAGCCGGCGAAATTCGCGTCATGTGCTATCAAGATGGCATTGAATGCGATGTGACGGCGGATCTGATCAAACGCTTTGAAGCGCAAACGCCGGGCACGAAAGTGATTCTTGATGTCGTGCCCTACAAAACCATCGTGGAGCAACTGCCGGTGCAGCTCGCAGCTGGCCAAGGCCCCGATATTGCCCGCGTGACGGATCTGGGTGGCTTGTCGAAATACTATCTTGATGTTTCAGCCCATGTGAAAGATCGCGCTTATTGGGACAGAAGCTTCGGCGGCACAGCGGCTTGGTTGCGCCCCAATCCCACAGATCGCGGTGTTTATGGCTTCATGACGCAACTGACCATGACCGGCCCGTATGTCAACAAAACTTTGTTTGAGCAAGCCAAGATTGCCCTGCCTGGCCCCAAAGCCACTTGGGAAGAATGGGCTGATGCGACACGCAAAGTAGCTGCAGCCACCAAGACCAAAGCGGCCATGGCTTGGGATCGCTCTGGCCACCGCTTTGCCGGCCCCGCCGTAAGCTATGGCGCGAAGATTTTTGATGCGCAAGGCAATGCGGTGATTGACGACGGCTACAAGATGGCCGTCAACAAATTCGTCGGCTGGCACAAAGATGGCACGATGCTCAAAGAAGTCTGGGCAGGCTCTGGCGGCTCAACGTATGCAGATTCGATTGGCGAGTTCATCAATGGCAATGCCGTGATGGTGCTCTCAGGCAGCTGGCAAATCGGCCGCCTGAACAAAGACATCGGCAATAAATTCGACTGGACGGCTGTGCCCAACCCTTGCGGCCCCGCAGCTTGCTCCGGCATCCCCGGCGGCTCAGCTTGGGTGGCTTTGAAGACCAGCAAATCGCCTAGCGAAGTGGGTGCATTTCTAGATTTCATGGCATCAGAGTCTGCTTACGCTGAGTTCACTGGCCGCACCAACAACATCCCCGCGCATTTGGGCATGGGCGGCAAAATCAAATACACCAGCACGATTCCTGCGGTGAGTGGTGCTCTGGGTGTGTTCAGCGCAGGCGTGGGTAATCTGGCTCCTGCGGCCTTCCAATTCCAAGGCTACAAATTCAATCGCGCCATCATGCTGCCTACCGTGGCGCGTGTGACGCAGGCGATTGTGGGCGAGATGAGCACCGAGGAAGCCATTGTTAAGCTCAATGCGGATATGAAAGATGCGATTGCGCAGGCGCAGAAGTAATTTTTAAACGAAATCGGCAGTTTGCCGGCATAGAATCTGCGTGAGGCGCTATTTAATTCATAGCGTTTGCGCAGATTTCTTGTTTCTTACCTATGCGTTTTTTTGCCCCTTTCTTTGAGCTTCTCGAATGGCCGTTCCGCTGGGCGCAGCGCATGCTGGGCGTACACAAGCTCGGCTGGCTGTTCGTTGCGCCGAATCTGATCGTCTTTGGCTGCTTCACGTTTTTGCCGATTCTGATCAACTTCGTTTATGCGGCCACAGGTGGCGTGAAGCTGATGCCTTTTGATCGACCTTACGTGGGCGCTGAGAATTTTCAGATTTTGCTTGAATGCCGCAGTTATCTTGATTTATCCAGCTGCCGCAAAGATGTGTTTTGGCGCGCGATTTTTAACACGCTCAAATTCAGCTTGATCCAAGTGGTGTTGATGGTGCTGTTCTCGCTGCTGACGGCGCTGGTGCTTAATCGAAAAATCATCGGGCGTGGCTTTTGGCGCGGTGTGTTTTTCTATCCTGTGTTGCTCTCGCCTGTGGTGGTGGCACTGATCTGGAAATGGCTCTTGCAAAGCCAAGGCGCGTTCAATGCGGCGCTAGTCGCGAGCGGATCGCAACCGATTGAATGGCTCACCGATGCCGGCTGGGCATTCTTCTGGACGGTCTTTGTCTCGATCTGGGCACACATGGGTTTTTACACCTTGATCTTGCTCGCGGGCTTGCAAGCGATTCCGAAAGATTTGTATGAGGCCGCCGAGATGGATCGCGCCAGCCCTTGGCGCACCTTGCGCCGCATCACGCTGCCGCTGCTGATGCCCAATTTGATCGTGGTGCTCGTGCTCGCTGCCATTCGCGCGGTGCAGGTGTTTGATGAAGTGTTTGTGCTCACGGGCGGCGGGCCCGGCTCGGCCACCACGTTTATCGTGCAATTTATTTATCAAACGGGATTTGCTGAGCAAATTCATTTGTATGGGCTTGCAGCGGCTGCATCGCTCACGCTGGCGGTGTTTTTGATATTGCTGACGATTGCGCAATTGCGCCTCACGCGAGCGAGTGAGCAAGGGCAAAGAGCAAGATGAAAGCGCGATAAATCATGTGGCAATTTCTCACGCGCACTAAAGGCAAGCAACGGTTGCATTGGACCGATGTGCTGTCTTACGCCTATCTCGTGATCGGCCTGTTTGTGATGTTTGCACCCGTGTTGTGGCTCGTGATGTCATCGTTTAAAACAGAATCAGCGCTGATCAAATTCCCGCCGACTTTTTGGCCTTACACGCAAAAAGAAGTGGTTGTGGCGGGGCATGAGAAGCCATTGCCGCTGTACAAAGTCACGCTAGAAAACGGTCAAACACGTGAGATGGCCCAGACGAGTCGCAT
>JAYSRZ010000581.1:0-7458 GCA_043720775.1 Variovorax sp.
CGGCATCAACCTGGATAAATTCCACATCGACATCTTGACGGCGCATTTCGTGCAGCGCCCCAATTTCTTCGACGTGGTGGTGGCCAGCAATTTGTTTGGTGACATCCTCTCTGATCTCGGCCCCGCTTGCACCGGCACGATTGGCATTGCACCCAGCGCGAATTTAAATCCTACGAAAAAATTCCCATCCCTGTTCGAGCCCGTTCACGGCTCAGCCCCCGATATCGCTGGCCAAAACATCGCCAACCCCATCGGCCAAATCTGGGCCGGCGCGATGATGCTGGAGCATCTCGGCCACAAAGCTGCTCACGATGCGATCCTTTCCACAATCGAAAAAGTCATGCAGCCCGGCAGCCATGCACCACTCACCCGCGACATGGGCGGCACAGCGTGTACGCAAGATTTGGGCAAGGCGATTGCAGCAGCTTTGTGAGCCGAATGCATAACGCCGCTGCAGCCTCGCTTGGCAAAGCGCGTACAGCGTGTTTGTTGTGCGCGTCAAGCGCTTTATTGAAAGCTTAACGTTTGTTGCGCTCTGACGTGGCTTGAAAGCTGCAAACCCGCGCCCCTTGTGGCCTACGGCGCGATTGCTGACGTGATTTAAAGCACGAAAAATGCTAAAAATTCACATATTTTCAACGCGAAAAAGCGCATAGAATTCGTAGCTGCGCTTGCTTTCATCGATGCAAGCCGACCAGACGACACAAATATTCCAACCCACATTTCGCATTTCTCGAGGAGTCACAATGAATAAGACAGATCTGATTGAGCACATTGCTAAACAAGCCGATATCTCTAAAGCAGCAGCCACTCGCGCACTTGAAGCCACGCTCGGCGCTGTGAAGGCCACGCTGAAAAAAGGCGGCAGCGTGTCCGTCGTTGGTTTTGGTACATTTGCCGTGGGCAAACGCGCTGCTCGCGCAGGCCGCAACCCGCGCACCGGCGCAGCGATTAAAATCAAAGCTGCCCGTGTGCCAAAGTTCCGTCCAGGCAAAGCACTTAAAGATGCGCTGAACTGATCGGTCAAGCACACAAGTTTTTTGAGATGGGGTGATTAGCTCAGTTGGTAGAGCGCCGCCTTTACACGGCGTAGGTCGGCGGTTCGAGCCCGTCATCACCCACCACCCATCACAAATAATCCGGGCGAACTTAAAGTTCGCCTTTTTGCTTTTTTGTTTCACTGATTTTCGAGCCTTAGCCCATGTTTGATTACGTCCGCAAACACACCCGCATCATGCAACTGATGCTTTTCATCTTGATCTTCCCAGCGTTCGCGTTGGTCGGTGTTGACAGCTACACCCGCCTCAACGACAAAGGCACGCCGGTGGCTATGGTGGATGGGCAAACGATTCGCCAGCCCGAATGGGATGACGCACACAAGCAAGAAGTCGAGCGCCTGCGCCAAAGCATGCCCAACCTCGATCCCAAGCTGCTCGATTCGCCAGAAGCAAAATACGCCACGCTCGAACGCCTTGTGCGCGATCGCGTGATGACGGCTGCAGCTGCCAAGCAATTTCTTACCACTAGCGATCAACGCTTAGCCCGCGACTTGAGCGAAAACCCAAGCATCGCTGCTCTGCGTAAACCGGATGGCTCGCTCGATGTCGAGCGCTACAAGCAATTGGTGGGCTCACAAGGCCTCTCTCCTGAAGGCTTTGAAGCTCGCGTGAGGCAAGATTTGTCTTCTCGCCAAGTGCTCGCTGGCGTCAACGCGACGGGCCTGAGCTCTGCCGCGCTGGCAGACCAAACATTGGCTGCTTACTTTGAGCGTCGAGAGGTGCAGATTCAGCTTTTTGGCGCGGCTGAGTTTGCTGCGAAAGTCACGCCGACCGGTGATCAACTCGACCAGTTCTACAAAACCAACCCTCAGCTCTTTCAAGCGCCCGAATCGGCCAGCATTGAATACATCGTGCTCGATCTCGAAGCTGCCAAAAAAGGCATTGTGCTCAAACCTGAAGAAGTCAAGGCTTACTACGATCAAAATTCTGCTCGTCTGTCTGGCCAAGAAGAGCGCCGCGCGAGCCACATTTTGATCAACGCACCGAAAAATGCGCCGGCTGCTGAGCGCACGGCGGCTAAGGCCAAAGCTGAAGCACTGGCATTAGAGGTCAAAAAATCGCCCGAGACCTTTGCTGACGCTGCCAAGAAAAATTCGCAAGATCCAGGCTCGGCAGCTAACGGTGGCGATTTAGATTTCTTTGCGCGTGGCGCGATGGTCAAGCCTTTTGAAGAAGCCGCGTTTGCGATGCAAAAAGGCGATATCAGTGGCGTGGTTGAGAGCGATTTCGGCTATCACATCATTCGCTTGACGGATATCAAAGCCCCTCGTCAAAAAACCTTCGAAGAAATGAAGCCCGAGATTGAAGCTGACTTGCTGAAAACTCAGGCACAGAAAAAATTTGCGGAGCTTGCCGAAGGCTTTACAAACGCTGTGTATGAACAAGCTGAAAGCTTAAAGCCCGCAGCGGATCGCCTTGGCTTGCAAGTCAAAACGCTAGCGAGCATTCAGCGCACGCCTGGCCCAGATGTCACCGGCCCATTGACCAACAAACGCTTTTTGGATGCTTTGTTTTCAGCTTCATCAGTTGAGAAAAAACGCAACACGGAAGCTGTCGAGACTGGCGCGAGTACCATGATCTCCGCCCGCATCACCCAGCACACGCCAGCGCGTACTTTGCCACTAGCAGAAGTCAAAGATCGCGTGAAAGAGCGCGTGTTGGCAGCCCAAGGCGCAGAGCTAGCGAAGAAAGAAGGCCTGGCCAAGCTCACCGCATGGCAAGCCAACCAAGCCAGCGCCACGTTGCCAGAAGCGATCGCAGTGTCTCGCGAGCAAGCTCAGCGCTTGCCAGCGCCTCTCATTGAAGCCGCGCTTCGGGCAGACAGCAAAAAACTCCCCGCAGTCGTGGGCGTGGATCTCGGCACGCAAGGCTACGCTGTGCTGCGTGTCAACAAAGTGTTGGAGCGCGATACCAAAGGCGCCAATGTCGCCCAAGATCGCCAGCAAGTGACCGCCGCATGGACGAATGCAGAATCTCTTGCTTACTACGAATCGCTCAAAGCGCGCTTCAAAGTGGAATTCATCGTGGCCAAGCCTGTGCCGAAGAAAGACGAGTTGGCCTCTGCAACGCAGTAACTCCAGCGCGGCAGGGTCGCAAAGGTTATAATTTCATCTCTACGGTGGCTGTAGCTCAGTTGGTAGAGTCCAGGATTGTGATTCCTGTTGTCGTGGGTTCGAGCCCCATCAGTCACCCCAAAAATTCCTAAGCGATTGATTCAGATTGCTTTTTCACTCAAAAACAGCCTAGACGGTATCCCGACTAGGTGTCCCGAGTGATCAAAGTTCCCCGTTTAAAAGCTAATCGTCATGGCGTGTTTTGTATTCGCGTCTATTGGCGCGATGATCAAGGCCAATTGCGAGAGCGCCAGCACAGCCTTGGCACGAAATCCGCCCCATATGCGCGCGTGTTGGCGTTACAGTTCAATGAAGCCTTTGAACGACAGCGCCAGCAGATGAACAAACCCACTTTCCCCAACCTAGACGAGATCGTCAGGCAATACAAGCTTGACATTGGGCGCGGAATCATGGAAGCCAACGACCCCGACGATCACGCCTTGATGATGAAGGCCATCGAGGCTTACAAAGCCCTCCATGGCTCACTTCCACCCTTGCAGGAAGCCATGAACATCGGACGAACGCCAACCGTTCGCCCCATGCCCAAATCCATTGCACTGACCGAAGCCCTCAAGGGCTACCTGCAAGAAAAAGAGCACGACAACGCCAAGCGCACTCTGTACGAAAAAGGCTTGCTGTTTGACGAGTTCAAGGGCTTGCTGGGTGACTTGGAAGTCAACCTCTACGACAAGCCTACCCTCGTGCAATGGAAAAACCACGAGATGAACAAAGGCGCAGGCGCGAGCCGCATCAACAAGCGTTTGGGCTACCTGAATGATTTTTTTAAATGGTGCATTGGCAATGGCCACAGCCAGCACCAGCAAAGCCCCGTATAGGGCTTGCTCATCAGCACCAAGGGCAAGCTCAAGAAAAAGCAAGAGCACTGGAAATCGTTCACCGAGGACGATCAAAAAGCGATTTTTGGGCAAGGCTACTTCAAGGCATTCCCTAAGCCAGACCATTATTGGATTCCCTTGGTGGCGCTGTTTTCAGGCGCTCGCTTGAACGAAATTGCAGGCTTGCCACTCACGCAAGTTCGCATTATTGACGGCATCCACGCGCTCGAACTCACAGACACGAAAACCAGCATGACGGGCCGTGTCGTCCCCGTTCACCAAAGCCTGATTGCCTTGGGTTTTTGGGACTACGTGGAGTTTGTGCGCGGCTTGGGCTGCGAACGCTTGTTCCCCTATCTGGTGGACGGCAACAACGGTTACGGAAAAAACGCTGCACGGCAATTCGCCCTGTGGCTCGACAAGCTGGGCATTACTGACAGGCTTAAGGTGTTCCACAGCACGCGATCCACCCTCATTACGGGCTTGCACAAAGCCAAGGCCAACGCCGCCCACGCCATGCAAATCACAGGACACGAAGGCGTACAGGTTCAGAACATCCATTTTCAGGTGTACACGCACGGCATGGGCTTGGCCGAGCTGCGCGACACCTTAAACACCGTGCGCTATGCGTTCGAGGTGGAAGCCCTCAAAGTGCCATTGACCACATGGGCGAAATTTATAAATCGGTGGAAGCTGATCGAAGATAGAAAAGTCAGAGCAAAGCAGGCGATAGAGAAACGCAAAATCAAACCAAAATCTAGCATATCAACCAAGCATACGAAGGAGCAAAAATGAGTGAAGCAATGGGCGAGCCAGGGAAAGCCGTATCAAATTTAGAAAAAGCGATAGTTCCGCACAATTTTTTGCTGATGGCGATTTTTGCTCTACTGGTAGATTCGTCCTTACTAAAACTGCATAGCTTCGGCTTGCTCGATTACATTGCAAACTCAGAACGGTTAAAACCATCATTTGCGCTCGAAGTCTTTTTGCTTTTTGTCGGCTACTCGTTTTTGATGGCAATTCTGATGCCATTGATTTCGTATTTCAGCAATTCATTGTTCCTGCAACTGGTTTGGAGTCCTTGGAAAGGGTTTGAGCATTGGCTTGAAAAGCAATTTGGTTCTGCACAGCGCACGAGCGATGAAAAACCTAGCTTCGATTGGGTTTCTTTCTATGACCTCAGAAAGGCTGCTCATTCGCAAAAAGATCAATACCTTCTCGACTTGTACTGGAGAGAAGAAAAAAAGAAGAATACCGAGCGTATCGAATCATTAAATTTTCAGTTGTATTCTGTAGGCGCTTTATTGGTTATGGGGGTGAATTACTGGATGTCTGGGAATTCCAGTCTTTTGAACAGACTTACCCTCTATCTAGGTAGCGAATACTGGATATATGCAGTGTTGCTTTGGGTTGGTTTTTGCGCTTTCGGTCTCCAATTTTTCTTGAAAGATGCGCACTGGGTGTATTGCCCCTCGCTGGCGCGAGAGATGGAAGAGGAGCGCAAAAAGAGCACGGGTCTAATTCCACACTTGTATCGCGGTAAATGAGTCACTGCACACAGAGAGATGCGCTTGCAGAGCTTGGCAAGCGACCAAAAATTTGACGCAGCAGAGCAAAACCCGTACCTTGAAAAAACTAAATCCCCCGAAGCAGTGAACTTGCGGAGGACTAGAGTCAAAGAAGACTTTTGAGCGGACAACTCAAAGTTACGGCAAAGATTCATAGTCGTCAAGTTTTTCCAGCAGCGGGACTTTCAAGGAACGCCCGATGCTCGAAAACTTATCCTCAGACCCTCACCACCCCGCGCTCGTTCGCTTTGGCCATTTATGCCCAAATTGGCTACACAGCACGGACGACTTTGCCCTAGGCACAGTCCGCCGTGATCGCGCCCATGCCCTCGTTTGCAAATACATCGAACTCTACGAACGCAGGCGCACCCATATCGTGCTCGACGTGGATCGCAAAAACGCCATCTTCACTACAGAAGATTGCAACTTGCCACCGCCCACTTTGACCGTGGTCAATCCCCACAACACGCACGCCCACCTGTTCTACGAATTGAATACGCCCGTCAGTTTTGGACAACGCAGCAAGCAACAGCCGCAAGACTACTTTCCCGCCGTCAAACACGCCCTGACCACCAAATCCCTAGCCGATGCAAGTTTTGCTCACCACATGGCCAAGAACCCGCTTCACAAGGCATGGCAGACCTACGCGATTGATCGCGCCTACGACCTCGGAGAATTGGCCGAATACCTTCAACTTGAGCGCAAGTCCACGATTCGCCCCGTTGCCCACAAACGCAACTGCACGGTGTTTGAGACCGTCAGGTATTGGGCATACGCCAAAATTCACCAAGACCCCAACCGTAGCTGTGAGCAATGGTTCGCCGCTGTGTGGGAGCAATGCGCTTTGACCAATCAGACTTTTCCTCAGCCACTTCCAGACAACGAAGTCAAAGCCACAGCGCACAGCATCGCCAAATGGACATGGAAGCACCGAGCCAGCATCGGGGCGCGTGTCATGGGCTTTGCGCCCATCTCCAAGACACTGAGCGACGAGGAGCGACAAGCCGAGGAAATCAGGCGCGAAATCGCAGGCGGGATTCATACAGGCAAAAGTCGCGCAATGCAGGCAGAACAACGCATTCATGCAGCACTCAGGCCACTGGCAGGGCAAACGCTACACGTTCGATGCATCCGCGATTACTTGCGCAGGAACTCGACTATTCGCAGCGACACGATATTCCAGCACTTCCCGCTTGACTCTGGTATCCAGTTAATCGCCTAAACAGGCTTCAAAAACTTAACGCAAAAGTACAGTTTGAGCACGGAAGCCCCCCCATCAGATATATAGCCAATTGGCTATGGTTTGAAGGAATGAGCAAAGCGAATGACCGACAGCACGACCAAAACGAAGAGAAGGAGCGCTAGCGACTGAACGCAGTGACGGGAGTCTGTCCGTTTCTCCCGTCGTGCTAGACGGGAGAAACGGAACTCGTTTTAAGGGGCTGCTGGCCAGCCCCGACCCGCCGTGCTAGGCGGGTCAAAACGAGCGAAGGGGGGAGCGCGATAGCGCGTGGGGGGAAACAAAGCGAAAAATCGGCATGGCCACACGCAAAGAGAATCAGGTTTTGCTTATCAGGGCGCGAATGAGCGAAGCACGAGGTAAGGCTGTCCCCGCGACGATCCGATCTGCACACGGCCTTTTGTGGCTGTGAGCCACGAATTCAGACGGCGGGATGACCACCGAAAAGTTTAGGAAACACGGCAAGCCGCTGATCTATTTGTCCAGCAATGGGTTTGCATTGGACGGTTTCACGCCACAAGCTTTGCACCAGTCGATATAAAACAGCACGTCCACATAGCGTTCGCCGCGTTCGATTTTGGACACATACGATTGATCGAGTTTGAGCCGTGCAGCAATTTCAGATTGCGTCAATTCCGACTT
>JAYSRZ010000582.1:0-2645 GCA_043720775.1 Variovorax sp.
GGTATTTGACTCATGATCCTCATCCCCGCTATTGATCTCAAAGACGGCCAAGCCGTGCGCCTCAAGCAAGGCGATATGGAGCAATCCACCATCTTCGGCGATCCCGTCGAGATGGCGCAGCGCTGGATCGATGCCGGCGCGCGCCGCTTGCATCTCGTTGATCTCAACGGCGCATTCGCCGGCAAGCCGCAAAATCTCGCCGCCGTCAAAGGCATTTTGAAAGCTATTCAAGCGCATGCAGATGCGGGCGGGCAAAACATTCCTGTGCAACTCGGCGGCGGCATTCGCGATCTCGACACGATTGAGCGCTATCTCGATGCAGGATTGAGTTACGTCATCATCGGCACAGCCGCCATTAAAAGCCCCGGTTTCCTGCAAGACGCCTGCACAGCCTTCGGCGGCCACATCATCGTCGGGCTGGATGCAAAAGACGGCAAGGTTGCCACAGACGGCTGGAGCAAACTCACCGGCCACGACGTGGCCGATCTCGCCAAAAAATACGAAGATTACGGCGTCGATTCCATCATCTACACCGACATAGGCCGAGATGGCATGCTCAGCGGCATCAACATTGAAGCGACAGTCAAACTTGCCAACGCCAGCACGATTCCCGTCATTGCCTCAGGCGGCTTGTCTAACATGCAAGACATCGAAAAACTCTGCGCGGTCGAGCACGAAGGCATAGAAGGCGTGATCTGCGGCAGAGCGATTTATTCTGGCGATTTGGATTTTGCGGCGGCTCAGGTGAGGGCGGATGAGTTGAATGGATAAGACGTTGTAAGGCTCAATTCATGAACAAGGTGTTGTTTCTACTAATATTTGCGTGCTCTTTTGCTGCGCAGGGCCAGCAACCATATGGTTTAGACATCAAAGCGCCGAGCGACTACGCCAAAGAATGCGAAAGGTTTGGTGAAAAATCTGATCCTGATAAGCGTGGATCAAACTGCCTGTCTTTCTTGCAAGGCATGAAAATTGGAATGATGGCTAGACGAGCATCTGGCAAGTGCGTTGAAGAAATTAGTTCCATAGCACCAATGCTGTTGCACGACGCTCTCTTGGCGATGAAGGCAGAAAAGATGTCAGTCTATGAGCTCTCAGAAGATTTCGTTAAGGTATTCGCCAAATCGTGCAGCAGGAGACGTTAGCTGAATCCGTTGTGTCGAAGCTGTCGGGATTTGCCCACGCCACCATGTTGTCATACAATGTCAGACAAATCAGGAGTTCACTATGCGTATCACAGCCCGCCTTGAGCCCAACACCGCCCAACAACTTGAATATCTGGTCATACGATTAGGCGCGTCCACCAGTGACGTGCTGCGCAAGGGCATCGATGCGCTCTACAAGCAGCATGCCAAGCCAGATGAACCAGTGCTCAAATGTTTCAGCAAGCATATTGGAAAATACGATTTGGGTGATGCGAACTGGTCTGTGAATTACAAAGAAGAGTTGGGCAGGATTTTGGATGAAAAATTTCCACAGCATCCCGTGCGCACCCCGAAAACTGAATCTGTTGCAAAGCCCACTCGCCGTATTAAAAAACCATGATCGCCCTTGATACGGGCTATTTCCTCGCCTTGCTCAACGAAGGAGACGCATATCACGCACGAGCTAAGACGTGGCTCAAGAGTGCCAGCGAGGGTTGGATCACCACATGGCCTGTGGTCACTGAGGTGTCGTATATGGTCGGTCGCCGTTTGGGTGAGACGGCTAAGCAAGATTTCTTGACTGATTTAGTAAACGGCAGCATTGTTATTTGGGATATTCCTAGTGACCAAGCTCGCAAAATCCCAGCCATGATGAAGAAATATGCCAAGCTTCCAATGGATTTGGCGGATGCTTCTTTGGTGTTGCTGGCCGAGCATTTAGGGCATGGCCGGATTCTCACGACTGATCAGCGCGACTTTGGCGCTTACCGCTGGAAGAGCACCAAGCCGTTTGTGAATTTGATGGCGCAGGCTTGAGTTCGCATTGGCATTAGCGCTGCTGCTGAACTGGCCTCTTCGGCCTAGGCGCAGGCGTCACGTCTAGCTCCAAGCTTTTATCTGCTCTGCGCACGCTGAATTTGGTGGTGGTGCCGGGTTTGATGCCTGCTACGTTTGAAAGCAAGCTTGGCACATTTGCTACAGCAACGCCCGCCACTTTCGTGATCACATCGCCAGGCTGAATGCCCGCTTTCGCCGCAGGTCCGTTTTGCAACACGCCGGTGATGATCACGCCTTGTAGGTTGCCGTTGGTTGATTTCAAGTTAAACGTCTCGGCCAGCTCTTGCGTGAGCTCTTGCGGCTCCACACCGATCCAGCCGCGTGTGACTTGGCCGTCCTTCACGAGGCCATCCATCACCATGCGCGCTGTCGACACGGGAATGGCAAAGCCGATGCCCATGCTGCCGCCCGAGCGGCTATAAATCGCGGTGTTGATACCGAGCAGATTGCCGCTCACATCGACCAAGGCGCCGCCTGAATTACCGGGGTTAATCGCAGCGTCGGTTTGGATGAAATTTTCAAATGTGTTGATGCCGAGTTGATTGCGGCCCAGCGCGCTCACGATGCCAGCGGATACCGTTTGCCCCAAGCCAAACGGATTGCCAATCGCGAGCACTTGATCGCCCACTTGCATACTCTCGGCGTTGCCGAGCACGATGACGG
>JAYSRZ010000583.1:0-2644 GCA_043720775.1 Variovorax sp.
GCTATGTTTTTAATAGTGATCTGCGGCTGCGCTTGCACAAGCGCACGTTGCACCACATCATTGAGAGATTGCAGTTTGAGTTGCAGCAATCGCCCACCAGATGCAGCCTGTAATTCCAAGCGCGAGAGATGCAGCATCTGCGCCACGAGTCGCTCCAATCGCTCACTTTGCGCGACCACTTGCCGGGCAAAGCGTTGGCGATCAGCAGGCGGCAAATCGCCTTCTAGCAGCTCACCCGATGCGCGAATCGCAGCCACGGGGCTTTTGAGCTCATGCGTGAGCGCACGCATATGATTTTCAATCGTCTCACGCCCTTCCAAGCGCTCACGCATGGCTTGCATGGCGCGAGCCAAATCGCCAAGCTCGCCGGGCGCGTCTGGCATTTGCGGCATGGCCAAGCCATCCGCTGCATCTTGTCTTATGGGCTGCCCCACTTGCTGCGCATAGCGGCGCAGCTTGCGAATGTTGTACACCGTCCAAAGCGTGACGATCACGCCCACGAGCGTTGATAGCGCAATCAATAGCAAGCCATTGACAAGCACTTTTCGCTCTGCGCGATCAATGAAATCTTGCACTGCGCTGATCGGCTTGGCCACAGTGAGCACGCCGATGATCTTCTCGCCATCGAGCACGGGCGCGGCCACATACATGATGGAAGTCTTGTCGTCTCCCGCGATCTCGCGGGTAGCTCTGGCGCCATATTCACCGCGCAAGGTGCGAGCGACATCTCTCCACTGCGAATAGTCTTTGCCCTGCGCCATGTTTTCTGAATCAAAGAGCACGATGCCTTTTTGATCGGTGATGTAAATTCTGAAATCCAGCGATTGCTTGGAGAAGCCCCAAATCTTCGCGTCAATCGGGCGGCCTGCGTATTGCATCACCTGTTTGGCAAATTGGCCTTCTTTCACTGCGCCGCTGCGCACATCATCTGTGGCCAGCTCGGCCAAAATATTCGCTGTATCCACCATCATGTCTTCCATCACCTCGCGCACGCTGGGCTTGATTTCGGCGCTAAACACGCGCAGCACGAAGAAGGCCAAGATGCCATTGAGCACGAAGAAGACGAAGAGCAGGCGGATGCCGAGCTTCATGTGCGCAGGTCCAAGCTGTAGCCCATGCCGCGATGCGTGATGATGAATTCTTGCGGATTGTGCGCTTTCAGTTTTGCGCGCAAAGTTTTGATGTGTGTATCCACGGTACGATCCATGCTGTCGGTCTCCAAGCCCCAGACGCGTTCAAACAAATGCTCGCGCGACAAGATGCGGCCTTTGGCTGCGAGCAGCAATGCGAGCACGCCGTATTCACGCTTGGTCAAATCCAACCAAGCGCCTTGCAAACTGATGCGCTGGCCAGCTTCATCTTGCGTGAACAGATTGGGTTGCGCTGCGGCAATTGGCACAGTAGCGCGGCGCAGCAGCGCCCGAACGCGAGCGACCAATTCTCGCGGGCTAAACGGCTTGGCCATGTAATCGTCTGCGCCTATCTCCAGACCCAGCACGCGATCCATCTCCTCGCCGCGTGCGCTTAGCATCAACACACGCGCATCACCTTTGCTCCTCAGCTCACGGCAGATATCCAGCCCATTTCCATCGGGCAGTCCTACATCGAGGATATGCAAGTCATACGCTTGCAGCGCCATCAAACCCCGCGCCTCGCGCAGCAGCAAACAATGCTGCACTTTCCAGCCCTCGCGCTCCAACGCATAAACGATTGTGCTGGCAATCGCCGTGTCGTCTTCGAGCAGAAGAATGTTTTCCATCAACGCCCACCTGCTACGTCGAGCAACGTACCTGTGGTGTAGCTCGAAGCATCAGACAGCAGCCAGAGAACAGCCTGTGCCACCTCATCCGCTGTGCCCGCGCGTTGCATCGGCAAGCTGGAGGCGATGCGAGCAACGCGCTGCGGATCGCCGCCGCTGGCGTGAATCTCGGTATCGATGATGCCGGGACGCACAGCGTTAACTCGAATGCCTTCAGCCGCTACTTCTTTAGCGAGGCCAAGCGTGAATGCGTCAATTGCCGCCTTGCTCGCTGCGTAATCCACGTATTGCGCGGGTGAGCCTAAGCGCGATGCCACGCTGGAGACATTCACAATCGCGCCCCCGCTACCACCATGCAATGTGCTCATGCGCCGCACAGCTTCGCGCACACACACAAAGCTGCTGGTGATATTCGTCGCCCACATGCGCTGTAAGCGCTCCACGCTCATCTCATCCACACGCTGCGCCACATCCACCACGCCTGCGTTATTCACCAAGCCCTCTAATCGACCGAGCTTGGCATCCATCGTTTCAAACAATCGGATCACATCGGCTTCCTTGCTCACATCCGCTTGTACCGCAATACCAACGCCGCCGCTCGCGCGAATCTGGCGCACTACGCCGTCAGCAGCTAACGAGTTAGAAGCGTAGTTCACAACCACTTGCCAGCCTTGGCTTGCTGCAAGAATCGCAGTGGCCGCGCCAATGCCGCGCGAAGCGCCGGTAATCAGGAGAGTTTTTGGCATGATGATGCTTTGAGCAGAGAAGTCATATTGTCGGTACAGTTTGCACTCTAACAAAACTATTGAGGTTTACTTGTGAGCAAGACTGTTGATTACTATTTCGCACCGCAATCCCCGTGGACCTATCTCGGCCATCAGCGAT
>JAYSRZ010000584.1:0-7435 GCA_043720775.1 Variovorax sp.
CACAGGCATTGTGAGCAGCCATGATCTGATGACGAGTTTGCAAGGTGATTTGGAAAATGCAGGCGGTATGGTGGTGCTGTCCACGCGCGTGCATGGCATTGAATTTTTTAAAGAAAAAAGTGCATTTCCGAACGTCTTATTTGCGTCAAGTGCTATTAAAAAAGAAGCAGATGATGAACGCACGCAGATCGCGTTTAAGCATTTCATCAATGCCGCAGGCTTGTATGCATCGCAGTTGGCTCAGCGTATGCAAGGCTTAGCTGCTGTGCATGTGCCGCAGGCGCATTACGCAAAGGGCAACTACTACGCGCTGCAAGGCAAAGCGCCTTTCAAGCGCTTGATCTATCCTGTGCCCGAGGCGGGCGGCTTGGGCGTACACCTTACGTTGGATCTTGGCGGCCAAGCGAAGTTTGGCCCCGATGTGGAATGGCTCAATAGCGTGAGCGATCCAGATCAGATCAATTACAACGTTGATCCGAGCCGCTCGACTAGCTTTTATGCCGAGGTGCGCAAATACTGGCCCGGACTGCGAGACGGCCAACTTGCGCCAAGCTACAGCGGTGTGCGAGCGAAGATCACTGGTCCGGATCAAAGCGCTGCAGATTTTGTGATTCAGGGCGAGGCTGTGCACGGCATTCCCGGCTTGGTCAATCTCTTCGGCATCGAATCGCCAGGCTTGACCAGCAGCATGGCCATTGGAGAGCTTGTGACAGAGGTGCTACTGAAAGAATAGCGCTTTACGCAGTATTGGCGTCGTATAAACGGCTATTGGTTGTCAAATGGCGGGGTGAAGGGAGCAGCTAGCCGACTGCGCTTGGCCTGTCCCCCTCCGCAAATGTCCTCCGCCGGCTACGCCGTCTCCCCCTTTACTTTGCCGAGGGAGACAGCCCAACCGCAATCGGCCGGCAGGAAGATTTGATCCACAAGCACTCCGAATGCGTTGATCTTCTGAATTTACAAGATAGGCCACGAGCTTGAGGCGCTGTGATTTGGGTATCTCACGTGGCGAGGTAAAGGAGGAGACGGCAAAGCCGGCGGGGGACACGAGCAACGTGGGATGCCCAAAGCGCAGTGTCTCAAACTCGCAGCCGTCCTACGCAGAAAGAAATCTTAAGAACGCTACGATTTAAATAGCACGTCACGCAGTACGGGTGAGCGAAAATGCCGTATTTGGCCTAGAAAATCAATCCCGAAAGTTGTTAAACGACAGCGGAATATCCGCCATGTCTTTTTTAATCATCGCCATCGCGGCCTGCAAATCATCGCGCTTCGCACCGGTCACGCGCACTGATTCACCTTGAATGCTTGCCTGCACTTTAATTTTGCTGTCTTTAATCAGGCGCTGGATTTTTTTGCTGTCTTCTTGTGCAATGCCTTCGCGCACTTTGATCACTTGTTTGACCTTGTCGCCACCGATTTTTGTGACGTCGCCCACATCTAAAAAGCGTACATCCACGCTGCGCTTGGTGAGCTTGGCACGCAAGATATCGTCAATCTGCGTGAGCTGAAAATCAGCGTCGCCAATCAGCGTGATTTCTTTTTCTTTGAATTCAATCGATGCGCCCGTGCCTTTGAAATCGAAGCGCGTGCCGATTTCTTTGGCGGTGTTTTCTACCGCGTTTTTCACTTCAACGAGGTTGGGTTCGCAAACGGTGTCAAAACTGGGCATGGCGCTCTCGATTCGGGTGAATAACAGATGTGATTTTGAGGTGAGACAATCACGCTATGTTAATTGAAAAAAATGTGCCATTGCAGCGCCACAACAGCTTCGGTATCGTGGCCAAAGCTTTAAATTTAGCCCGTATTTCTAGCGCTGAGGAGCTGCAAGCGGCTTGTCAAACCAGTGATTTCGCCTCTCAGCCGCCTTTCGTCTTAGGCGGCGGCTGCAACACTGTGCTCACGGGCGATGTGAAGCCGCTGGTGCTGAAAATTGAGATCATGGGCAAGCGGCTGCATAGCGAGACGCCTAAGCATTTCATCGTCGAAGCCGGCGCGGGCGAGGATTGGCATGATTTCGTGGCTTGGAGCGTGAAAGAAGGCTGGGCGGGGCTGGAGAATTTGGCGCTGATTCCGGGCAGCGTGGGCGCAGCGCCTGTGCAAAACATTGGGGCTTATGGAATTGAGTTGCAAGACCGGTTTCACAGCTTAGATGCGGTGAATCTGCATACCGGTGAGCTTTTTACGCTGGAGGCTTCGCAATGCGCTTTTGGTTATCGTGATTCGGTGTTTAAGCACGATACGCAGACCGGCTTGCTCGGCAAAGCCGTGATCACGGCTGTGAGATTTGCTTTGCCACGAGCTTGGCGGCCTGAGGTGTCGTATGCCGATATTCGCCGCAAATACATGGATTTTTTAAAGCAAATGGGCAGTGAGCCGGCGTACAGTCTGCGTGAGGCGCTATTAAAACAGGAGCAAATCTCACGCAATATGTGGCGCGATATGCTGCCTGAGCTGATCCCAAGTGCGCAGCAGATCCTCGATTGGGTGGTGCAGATTCGCCGCGCGAAGCTGCCAGATCCAAAGGTGATCGGCAATGTAGGCAGCTTCTTTAAAAATCCGTTCGTCACGCAAGAGCAATGCGCCGATATCGTCTCGCGTGAGCCGCGCGTGGTGAGCTACAAGATGGCCGATGGCTCGGTGAAGCTGGCAGCCGGCTGGCTGATCGAGGCCTGCGGCTGGAAGGGGCGCGGCGTGGGCAATGCAGGTGTTTATGAAAACCAAGCGCTGGTGCTCATCAACAAAGGCACGGGCACGAAGACGCCGGCCACTGGCGGCGAAGTGATGACGCTGGCCAAGGCGATTCAAACCAGCGTGTATGAGCGCTTTGGCATCATGCTGGAGCCCGAGCCGGTGGTGGTTTGACGTCTTTTGTTTGTTTTTGACAACATGGAAAGTGGCTCGCATATCAGTTACGTATTTATCACACATCTGTCATAAAAGTCATCCATAGTTTGCATAAAAGAACAAACAAAGGAGAGCGTGATGACAACTAAAAATAGCAAGGTATCCGCAGTTGCCGAAGACCCATCGACCGGCCAGTGGTGGTTGAAATGGTTTTTTTGGGTTGGGCTCATTTTTTTCGTGATTCCCGGCGTTTTCTACCTGTTCTCTATGTATGGTTTTTTGGGGTACTTTGGTTTTGTATTGCTATTGATTGTGGTAGCTTGCATGGCAGTCAAAGTGATCGCGATGTGGCGAGCCGCGCGAGAAAAATTCATCCTCGAAGCCCCGCTGCCGCCCGCGCTGCGCACAGCATTGCTCAAAACCTATCCGCATTTGAGCAGCTTGGAATACGAGGAGGCGGAATTGGGGTTGCGCGAATTTTTTCTCGCCTGCCATCAGACGCGGAGCTTCATGGCGATGCCATCGCAAGCGGTGGATGTGCTCTGGCATGAATTTATCTTGGATACGAAGGCCTATGCCGCATGGTGCAAAAAAGCGCTGGGAAAATTTTTACACCACACGCCCGCTGCTGCAATGGGTCGGGGCGCTAAGCGAAATGACGCACTGCGTCGCATCTGGCATTGGGCTTGTTTGCGGGAAGAGATTGATCCGAGAGCGCCGGCACGGCTGCCGAATTTATTCTCAATTGACAAACGCTTGCGTATTCCTGATGGCTTTCATTACCAGCCTGATTGCGGCTTGGGGCGTGGCCAGAGGGATAACGCTGTTGCTGGCTCAGTTGCAAGTGGGGGCGATGTGCATTGCGGCAGCAGTTTCTCCGATACCGGCTACAGCGGATCAAGCGGCGATTTTGGTGGCGCAGAGAGCAGCTCTAGCTCAGACGGCGGACCCGGCAGCAGTGACGGTGGCGGAGGCGGAGATGGCGGCGCAGGGGGCTGCGGCGGTGGCGGAGATTGAGAGCCGTTTGCTCGCTGCTAGCGCTTAATCTGGGCTAAAATCATAGGCTTTGCTGAAAACGACGAATGAAAGCGTTTTCAGCGCTAAATCCTTCTGAAATTACCGAAAGAAAATCATGGCCATCGAACGCACTCTCTCCATCATCAAGCCCGACGCTGTTGCTAAAAACGTGATCGGGCAAATCTATGCGCGTTTCGAAGCTGCTGGCCTCAAAGTGATCGCCGCCAAGATGGTGCATCTCTCGCGTGGCGAAGCTGAGCAGTTTTACGGTGTGCACAAAGCGCGTCCGTTTTTTAACGACCTCGTGAACTTCATGATCTCTGGCCCGGTGATGATCCAAGCGCTCGAAGGCGAAGGCGCGATTTTGAAAAACCGTGATTTGATGGGCGCAACAGACCCGAAGAAAGCCGCTGCCGGCACGATACGCGCAGACTTTGCAGACAGCATTGATGCCAACGCGGTGCATGGCTCTGATGCGGCTGAGACGGCTGCTATCGAGATTGCTTTCTTCTTCGCTGGCTTGAATGTTTACTCACGCTAAGCGGATAAGTTAATCTTCAGGCAAACATCTGCAACACTATCAATCTGGTAGCGCCTCACGCAGTATCTAAGCCACGAATAGCCCAAAATGACCCAAAAACATACGGTCAACCTGCTAGATTTCGATCTGGATGGGTTGACCGTTTTTTGCGAAGGGCTGGGCGAGAAAGCTTTCCGCGCCAAGCAGCTATATCGCTGGATTCATCAGCGTGGCGCGAGTGATTTTTCTCAAATGAGTGATTTAGCCAAATCCTTGCGCGAGAAGTTGCAAGGCATCGCACATGTCACGCCGCTCAAAGTGTTGACCGAGCAAAAGAGCAGCGATGGCACGATCAAATGGCTGTTTGATGTGGGCAACGGCGATGCAGTCGAAGCCGTTTTCATTCCCGAGACGGATCGCAACACGCTCTGCATCTCTTCGCAAGCTGGCTGCGCAGTAGGCTGCCGCTTTTGCTCCACCGGGCATCAAGGCTTTTCTAGAAACTTAGGCGCCGGCGAAATCGTTGCGCAGCTTTGGTTTGCCGAGCACACGATTCGCAAAATCAAAATGGAGCAAGGCGCAAAAGATGAGCGCGTGATCTCCAATGTAGTGATGATGGGTATGGGCGAGCCGCTGCAAAATTATGCCGCTCTGGTGCCCGCGCTGCGCACGATGCTCTCCGATCATGGCTACGGGTTATCGCGTCGTCGCGTGACTGTCTCCACCTCGGGCGTGGTGCCAATGATGGACAAGCTCGCGCAAGATTGCCCCGTGGCGCTGGCTGTGAGCCTGCATGCGCCCACCGATCTGTTGCGCGACGATCTCGTGCCGCTGAACAAAAAATACCCGCTGCAAGAGCTGCTCGCCGCCTGCGAGCGCTATTTGCAAGCCGCGCCGCGAGATTTCATCACGATGGAATACTGCATGCTGGCTGGCGTGAATGATTCGGCAGACCAAGCGCAGCAATTGGCGCAGTTGGTGAAAAACGTCAAATTGCCAGTGAAATTCAATTTGATTCCGTTTAATCCGTTCCCGCAAAGCGGTTTGCTCTGTTCTGCTCCGAAAGTTGTAGCAGAATTTGCGAAAATCCTGCAAGATGCGGGTATCGTTACCACGGTGCGCAAAACACGCGGCGACGATATCGATGCGGCTTGCGGCCAGCTCGCAGGCGATGTGCAGGATCGCACATTCGCACCTGAGCGCATGGCCAAAAGGCGCGTCGTGATGATGCAAAAGCAGGGCAGCGAACCCGCTTCACCTGCGAGCAGTGCGAGAGCTTGAGACGATTGGAGAAAACACAATGGCGTTGATGATGTTGAATTTGAATGCGTACAAACTTGCGGCAGCTTTTGCTGTGTTGGCAGGTGGCTTTGCACTCAGCGGCTGCGCAACAAACCCCGATGGCAGCCGATCCAGTGGCGGCAACCCAGTTGATAACGTCGTCACCACCTCTGACGAACCCGAAACCCGCAAGCGCGCCCGCACACGCCTCGAGCTAGCCGCAAGCTACTTCGCTGAAGGCAAAGTGACAGTCGCGCTTGATGAGCTCAAGCTCTCTTTGGTAGCTGACCCGAATTATGGTGACGCCTACAACATGCGCGGCCTGATCTATCAGCGCTTAGGCGATATTCCTCAGGCTGAGGCCAGCTACCGCCGCGCCTTGCAGCTCAATTCCCGCGATGCCGACACGATGCACAACTATGCTTGGATGATGTGCCAGCAGCGCCGCTATGACGAGTCGATCGCGCTGTTTACCCAAGCCAGCGCTGTGCCTTTGTATGGTGGCCAATCCAAGACTTTCATGACGCGCGGCTTGTGCGAGCTTGCGGCTGGGCGCCCTGCGCCGGCTGAGGCCAGCTTCGCGCGCTCATACGAGCTAGACGCAACCAATCCGATTTCTGGCTACAACTTGGCCAGTCTGCTTTACTTGCGCAACGAGTTAACGCGCGCCCAGTTTTATACGCGCCGCCTGAATAACAGCGAACTCTCCAATTCTGAGACGCTGTGGTTGGGCATCAAGGTGGAGCGCAAGATGAATAACACCGACGTTGTGGGGCAATTGACCACGCAGCTGCGTCGCCGGTATCCGCAATCCAAAGAGTTAGCATCTTTAGAGCGAGGGGCGTTTGATGAGTGAAGTGGGATTGCCGATTAGTTTTGCAGATACCGCGCAATCTGCGTTAGATGCATCCAAGAGCGCAGGGCAAATGCTGCGCGAGGCGCGCGAGGCGCATGGCTTGCATGTGGCCGCCCTGGCTGTATCGCTCAAAGTGCCGGTCAAAAAACTGGAATCACTGGAAGCAGATCGATTGGAAGATCTGCCCGATGTCGTGTTCGTTCGCGCATTGGCCAGCAGCGTATGCAGAGCGCTAAAGATTGATGCCAAACCGATTTTGGCAAAGCTGCCTCAGCTCAATACGCGCGTTTTGAGTCAAGCCGAAAGCGGCGTGAATGTCGCTTTCCGTACCCGCGCAGATGGCCCAGCGCCTTCCGTCTTGGCTTCTGTTAATCGCCCGATGCTGTTTGGCGTGTTGGCAATTCTGTTGGCTGCGATTGTTGTCATGCTGTGGCCAGATTTTGCAGCGCGCTCGGCCTCAAATGCCGCTGCGTCTTCCGGCGGCGCAGCGCCTGCGCAAGCCAGCAGCGCCGGCGTGTCAATGGGCAATCCAGTCAACGTGCCGTCCACGCCGGTCGGCTCTGGCAGCGGTACGGGTGCAATCAACGATGCCACGACCGGTGTCGTGAGGGCAGCGAGCTCTTCAAATGCTTCCTCGGAAACAGCAACCATGCCAGCGCTCAGCGCCACGCCTGCGCTATCGACACCCAGTGTGAGCAGCCCAACGCTTGCGATCACGCCTTTGCCTGCCGGCCTAGACGCGCAATCCGTGGCAGCAGACAGCGTGATCGTTTTCGCTGCGAGCGGGGAGAGCTGGGTCGAAGTTAAAGACGCGAATGGAAGAGTGATTTGGCAGCGCACTTTGCAAAGCGGAGACAAAGCGGGCGTGCGCTCAACGCTTGGAGCGCTTCCATTCAAAGTTACGATTGGCCGAGCTA
>JAYSRZ010000585.1:0-2636 GCA_043720775.1 Variovorax sp.
ACCCTGCACTTCGCCGGCGAGATGCCGGCGGACGTCGCACCGGTCACTCTCGGCGGCGAGGTCGTCGGCGAGTGGCGGACTAGCGGGTTTTGCGCTGAAAGTGCTCATGAGTTTTCTCTTTAAAAGAAAGGTTTGTCCGGCTCTTTTCCACGGTCGGTGTTCTTCTCATGAGAACCTCTTAGGTGGGGATCAAGCTGTGTCGCGGAGCTCGGGATGCGCTACACAGCCTTAAATTATATGCCGAATCAAGGACTTAGCGCAAATCCGCTCTTTTGCAGGCTGCCCGTGAATACCTTGCGCTAAACTTCTCACATGGATCGCCAAACAGCTCTTTCTCTTCTCGCATTACACAAACCAGTGCTACAAAGTCAGTTTGGCGTGAGTGGTTTGGCATTGTTTGGCTCAACGGCGCGCGATACAGCCGATGACAATAGCGATGTAGATGTGTTGGTTTCCTTCACAGCCCCGGCGACTTCAAAACAATACTTCGGAGCACGTTTCTTTTTAGAAGACGTGATGAAATGCCCCGTCGATTTGGTGACGGACAAGGCGCTGCGCAAGGAACTGCGCCCTTTTGTTGAACGAGAAGCCGTGCATGTCTGAGGACAACATCGACCGCGCATGGAGCTTTTACATCGAAGACATGATTGGGTTTTGCGAGCGGATTCAAACTTTTACGCATGGCATCAGCCGCGAAGATTTTGTGACGGAGCCCATGCGATATGACGCTACAGTGCGTAATATTGAGTTGATTGGCGAAGCAGCCACACATGTGCCGGCGAGTATTCGCCAAGCCGCTGAGAATATTCCTTGGCGCATGGTGATCGCCACGCGAAACCAATTGATTCACGGCTATGCAAGTATTGACGACGATGTCCTTTGGAGCATCATAGAGACGGATATTCCGGCGCTGCTTCGTGAATTGCTCATCCTGCGCAAAAGCCTGCCTCATTAAACCTACCTCGAGGCAAATTCAATATGTTTTCCTACCGCCACGCCTTCCATGCCGGCAACCATGCTGATGTGCTCAAACACCTGACTTTGGTTGCTTTGCTCAAATATTTGACCGACAAAGACTCAGGCCTCACGGTGATTGACACGCATGCCGGGGCAGGTTTGTATCGGCTGGATGGCGATATGGCTCGCACGAGTGCGGAGGCGACTCAAGGCGTGCAGAAGCTGCTTTTAGGCTCTGATTTGAAGCAAAAGGGGCAGATAGCCGGCGTAAAATCTGCGCAGAGTGCTCCTGAAGTTGTAGCACCTGCTTTGCAAGACTACCTCGATGCGCTGGCCAGCTTCAACACCAATGCCACCGCTTCGCGCGTCTATCCCGGCTCGCCGCTGATCATGCATCGGCTGCTGCGCCCTGAGGCTGACAAGCTCAAGCTTTTTGAGCTGCATCCGACTGATTACCGCTCGCTCGCTGGCCATGTGAAGCAGCTGGATGCGGGGCGAATGGTGACGGTGGATTGCGCGAATGGCTTTGAAAAGCTCAAAACCCTTTTGCCTCCGCCCAACAAACGTGCTTTGGTGCTCATGGACCCAAGCTACGAAATGAAGAGCGATTACGGGAAAGTGAGTGCCTGCATACAAGAGTCTATTTTGAAGTTTCCGACAGGAACGTATGCGATTTGGTATCCGATCATTCCTCGGCCTGAAGCTCACAGCCTGCCAAAGAAGCTCAAGACGATGGCTGTAGCGGCCAAGCGGCCTTGGCTGCAAGCGACGCTCAATATCGGCCTTGAGCCTCCTAAGCATGCGATTGGCGAGAAGCCGAGCAAATTGGTCGGCCTGCGGGCGAGCGGCATGTTCATCATTAATCCGCCGCACACTTTGAAAGCGATTTTGAATGAGGCTTTGCCGCAAGTGGTGGCGCAGCTGGGGCGTGGGCGGGGCAAGGGCTTCACTCTGGCCAGCTAGGTTTTTTTGTCGTGCTCCGGTTGGACGCCCGGCAGAACACCCCGGGCGGATGGCTTCATGTCCTCCGGCGGCGATTGGCGTTGTTTTTCTCCGGTTGCGCCGTCACACCGCCTCCCCCTTTACTTACGCCATCCGCCCCGGGTGCTCTGCCGGGCTTGCGGCGTGCCAAAAGAGACGATAGATAGCGCTGCGACAAACCTATGCCCATCAGATATGGCTGCCCGCTTGGCGTAAGTAAAGGGGGAGGCGGCGAGACCAAGCTGCCGGAGAAAAATTAAACAAACCGCCGCCGGAGGACATGAAGCCAAGCGGGTAGCCGTGTCTGATGGGTTGCTTGCAAAACCGCACAAAACTCCGTTAACCAACCACGCGGTTGGTTAATTGATATACTAATGGCAATTCCTAAGGAGTTGGCCGATGTATACCCAAGCGCTCGATTTGCCGCCCTCGCCCGTTGTAGGCAAGCCTTCGCTAAAGGCCGTTGCGGCACCGATTTCCGAACGAGAGCAAGCCTTGCAAACCGCGTTCGATGTAAAGATTGACGCCGACGGCAAGATTGAGCCGCAGGATTGGATGCCTGTCGCGTATCGCAAAACGCTCGTGCGGCAAATCAGCCAACATGCGCACAGCGAGATCATTGGCATGCAGCCCGAGGGCAATTGGATTTCTCGCGCACCTTCACTCAAGCGCAAAGCGATTTTGCTGGCCAAGGTGCA
>JAYSRZ010000586.1:0-22746 GCA_043720775.1 Variovorax sp.
AAGAGTGATTTGGCAGCGCACTTTGCAAAGCGGAGACAAAGCGGGCGTGCGCTCAACGCTTGGAGCGCTTCCATTCAAAGTTACGATTGGCCGAGCTAACCAGACTCAGGTGAGTGTGCGCGGCCAAGTGTTTGATCTTGCGCCTGTCACGAGCAAAGACGCTGTGGCGCGGTTCTCTGTTAGATAGTCAGCGATTGATTAAATGAACGAGCCTTGCAAAATTCCTGAATCCAAGCCAGCCGCCCGTCGCAGCTTGCAGGCGCGCATCGTTTGGGGCTCGCGGGTGGTCACGGTCGGCGGCGATGCGCCCGTGCGCGTGCAGAGCATGACGAACACGGATACAGAGGACGCGATTGGCACGGCGATCCAGGTCAAAGAATTGGCATTGGCTGGCTCTGAAGTTGTGCGCATCACGGTCAATACGCCCGAAGCGGCTAAGCAAGTACCGTATATCCGCGAACAGCTTGATCGCATGGGCATTGATGTGCCTCTGGTGGGCGATTTTCATTACAACGGGCATCGCTTGCTCACCGACGAGCCCGCCTGCGCCGAAGCCCTGAGCAAATACCGCATCAACCCCGGCAACGTGGGCAAGGGCGACAAGAAAGACAAGCAATTTGGCCAAATGATTGAAGCCGCGCTCAAGTGGGATAAGCCCGTGCGCATCGGCGTGAATTGGGGCAGCTTGGATCAAGACCTTCTGGCGAATTTGATGGACATCAACAGCCAACGCAGCACGCCTTGGGACGCAAAGCAAGTGATGTACGAAGCCTTGCTCACCTCGGCGACGGAATCTGCTGATCTCGCTGTGAAAATGGGCATGTCTCCCAATCAAGTCTTGCTCAGCTGCAAAGTCTCAGGCGTGCAAGATTTGATAGCCGTGTATCGCGAGCTGGCCAAGCGCTGCAACTATCCGCTGCATTTGGGTTTAACTGAGGCAGGCATGGGCACGAAAGGCACAGTCGCCTCCGCCATTGCCATGGGCATCTTGCTGCAAGAAGGCATTGGCGACACGATTCGCGTGAGCCTGACGCCGCAGCCCGGCGAGAGCCGCACGCAAGAAGTTGTCATCGCCTCTGAAATTTTGCAATCTCTGGGCTTAAGAAGATTCGTCCCCAGCGTCACAGCCTGCCCCGGCTGCGGCCGCACCACGAGCACCACCTTCCAAGTGCTCGCCAAGGAAATCGACGACTATCTGCGCATGCAAATGCCCATCTGGAAAACCAAATACCCCGGTGTCGAACATCTGAAAGTAGCCGTCATGGGCTGCATCGTGAATGGCCCGGGCGAGAGCAAACACGCCGATATCGGCATCAGCTTGCCCGGCACGGGTGAGTCACCGGCTGCGCCAGTGTTTATCGATGGTCAAAAGGCTTTGACCTTGCGCGGCGAGAATATCGTCCAAGACTTTCATAAGCTGGTGGATCAATACATTGAAAAGCGGTTTGGAGTTGCCGTACCTGCTTAACAGAACAATCTTGCCATGTGCTACGTAAATAGCTCATATGCAAGTAGTCATAGCAGACTTTTGAAAGCCGATCTTGTATGACGAGCACACTTTGCGTAGCTTGATGCATTTTAATTCTTACGTGATATGATCGATTGACACCTTGTAAGAAATTATCTGTTGTGAGAAACCTGATATGAACGTTGCCTTGGCCACTTTATCGACGAAATTCCAAATTTCCATCCCAAAAACGGTTCGCGAGTTGAACCATTGGCGAGCCGGGCAGGAGTTTGCGTTTTTACCTAAAGGCAAAGGTGTGTTGGTGATGCCAGTGGCTCAATTGGATGAGTTGGTGGGTTTGGCGCGTGGCGCGAATGTTGATGATGTGCGAGATCGCAAGGATCGGTTTTGAGCCATGGCTAAAGCGATATCCATTGCTAAATTGCCTGCCAACTCAGAGAAATCCACCCTAGCAACAAAGTTTACTGCGCCAGAAGCCCAGCGCCTCTGCGTTGTTGATACCTCAGCTTGGATCGAATGGTTGGTCGATGGCTCTTTACGCGCTGAGCTTGCGCACCACATGCCAGCGCGTGATGATTGCGTTGTACCAACCATTGTTCAGCTTGAGCTTTCAAAATGGCTGATGCGCGAGCGCGGAGAGGACGAGACTGATGTGGTGATCGCTTACACGCAGAAGTGCCAAATTTGGCCATTGGACACAACGACGGCGTTGAAAGCCGCTGAGCTTCACCGAGAATACAAGCTAGCAACGGCCGACGCGATTGTGTATGCCAGCGCATTGCTTTCTGGCGCAAAATTGCTTACCTGCGACGCGCACTTCGAGGGCTTGCCCGATGTTCAGTGGATTAAGAAAATCTAAACCAAATCAGCCAATAGCCGGCATAGAATTTGCGCAAAACGCTATCAAAGAAATATCCCGAGTCCTACAATCGAAGCATGAATTCGTTATCAGCAGCCCCAGCAGTCTGGTCTAAGCCTGACATCCTACGTGGAACGCCAGTGTTTTCAGGCACGCGCGTGCCATTTCGCATCTTGTTCGACTACCTTGAAACTGGTGAAACCATTGATGCGTTCCTCGATGAGTATCCGTCCGTAACTCGTACACAAGTGATTGCTTCTTTGGAGCAGGCTAAATTTGCTGCTTGTCATGCGCATCCTGCTTGATGAGTCTTTGCCCAGAAAACTGGGGTTTTTGCTAGAAGGCCACTACGTGCGAACAGTACAGCAAGTTGGCTTCAGCGGCCTGTCTAACGGGAAGCTACTCACTGCTGCGGTTTCAGATTTTGATGTTTTGATCACTGGCGATCAAAACATGGAGTGTCAGCAGAACCCAATTCAGCTCCCTATGGGCGTGATCATCTTGGTTGCTGGTAGTAATAAGTTGGAAAGTTTTGCACCTCTTATGCCCAAACTCATGAAAACTTTAGAAGATTTTGTGCCAAAGTCTTTCGTGCAAGTTCAAGTTTAGAAATTTATGTCAAATCAGCCGATCGCCGGCCTAGAATCTACGCAAAGCGGTATCAAAAAATGAGTGAAAAATTAGTTGCCATCAAAGGCATGAATGATATTCTTCCGCCAGCCTCTAGCAGTTGGGAGTGGCTAGAAGAGAAGGTGCGCGGCCTGATGGCGCGCTACGCTTATCGCAACATTCGCACGCCAATCGTCGAGCCGACGCCGCTGTTTGTGCGCGGCTTGGGCGAGGTGACGGATATTGTTGAAAAGGAGATGTATTCCTTTGAAGATAAGTTGAATGGCGACAAGCTCACGCTGCGGCCTGAAAATACGGCCGGTGTGGTCAGAGCAGTGGCGGAGCATTCGATGCTGTACGAGGGCGGCAAGCGGCTGTATTACATGGGGCCGATGTTTCGCCATGAGCGGCCACAGCGCGGGCGCTATCGGCAGTTTCACCAGATTGGCGCGGAGGCGCTGGGTTTCTCAGGCGCTGAGGTGGATGCGGAGCTGATTTTGCTCGCGGATCAGTTGTGGAAAGAGCTCGGTATCAAGGATGTGCGGCTAGAGCTCAACAGCCTTGGACAGCCCGAAGAGCGCAAGGCGCATCGGGCGGCTTTGATTGCATATCTTGAGCAGCACACCGATGTGATGGACGAAGAGGCCAAGCGGCGGCTGCACACGAATCCTCTGCGGATTTTGGATACGAAGAATCCTGCGATGCAAGAGATCGTGAACGCTGCGCCTGAGCTGATTGACTATCTCGGTGAGGCATCTCTGGCACATTTTGCGCAAGTTAAGAGCATTTTGACGGCAAATAGCGTCAGTTTCACGATTAATCCGCGCTTGGTACGCGGGATGGATTATTACAATCTCACGGTGTTTGAGTTCATTACGACCAGTTTGGGAGCGCAGGGCACGATCTGCGGCGGCGGGCGGTATGACTATTTGATCGAGATGATTGGCGGCAAAGCAGCGCCGGCGGTGGGCTGGGCGCTGGGCGTGGAGCGCGTCTTAGAGCTGATCAAGGAGCAGGGCGTAGACGTGCCTCAGCCTGCGCCGGATGCCTATGCGGTGATTCCTGATGCGGCTTCGTTGCCCCAAGCGATTCAATGCATTCAGGCTTTGCGCTCAAGTGGCATCAGCGTGCAAATGCATGCGCCTTCAAACTCGGCTGAGGGCATGGGAAGTTTTAAGAGCCAATTTAAGAAAGCCGATGGCTCGGGCGCGCGGTTTGCATTGATTTTTGGCAGCGATGAATTGGCTACTGGTAACGTGGCTGTGAAGCCGCTGCGTGATGCTGCCGGTGGCGCTGAGCAGCGGCTGATTGCTTTATCTGACATGAGTGCGCTGGTGTTTGCTTTGCGATGATTTACTATCGATTTCGTAGCGCTTAGCGCAGTATCTGCAAAGATTTTCAGCTGTTTTCACTTGAAAGAATGTTCCCAGTGTTATCGGCGCGGCTACGGGTCTGCGGAAGGCATATTCGGGCGTCACGCCCCCTGCTCGGTGGTTGCGGCACTTGCCGTCAAATAACGAATGAAAACGCAAGCGTTTTCTAGACCTGTGCTGCGAAAATCGCCCACCCGAATACGCCTCCCGCAGCCCAGTTTTGTGCAAATCTACCGAGTGCGTGCAAAGGTCTTTTGAATAGCCAACAAGCCGCGAGATTGAGGCATTTCGCCCGACCGATGTTGCGTACCCCGCTCCTGAGGGCGGGCGGAATGCCTCAATCTCGCAGTCGGTCTATCCGGCGCGAACTCTTCGGATAACTACAAAAACATCCCGATGCCGGCTCAGAATCTGCGTCACCAGCTATCAAAAAAATAGCAACTCAAAAGACCAGAACCTTCGCCCTGAGCCTCTACAATCACGTATTCGGTTTATCCCTACACAGCAATGAAACATCTCGACCTCGAAGAACAAGAGCAACTTGACCGGCTCAAGGCATTTTGGAAGCAATTTGGCAACATCATCAGCGGTGTGTTGATCGTCGTCTTTGGCTCAATTGCGGCTTACAACGGCTACCAATGGTGGCAGCGCGACAAAGCAACGCAAGCGGCTGCGATGTATGACGAAGTCGAACGCACCGCCAAAGAAGGTGATCCCGCCAGAATCACCCGCGCCTTCAATGATATGAAAGAGCGCTATGCGGGCACAACATATGCTGCGCAAGCCGGTTTGCTCACCGCCAAGACTTTGTACGACAAAGGCCAAGCCGAACAGGCCAAAGCGCCTCTAGAGTGGGTCGCTAGCAGCGTACAAGACGAAAGCTATAAAGCAATAGCCAAACTGCGCTTGGCTTCTATTTTGTTTGAAAGCAAGGGCTACGATGCAGCACTCAAACTGCTTGACGGTATGCCAAAAGAATTTGACGCGCTCGCCTCAGATCGGCGTGGCGACATTTTGCTCGCGCAAGGCAAAAGAGACGAGGCAAAAGCCGCATTTGAGAAAGCTTATAAAGCAATGGAAGATCGTAGCGAATACCGCAAATTGTTAGAGATCAAACTCAATGCGCTCGGCGTGGACATGACGCCTAAAGAAGCGGCAGCCACAGCCAGTGCGCCAGCGCCAGCCGCTGCTGCCATGCCTGCTGCGGCATCCGTGCCAGCGCCTGCAAACGCCGTTAGTGCTCCGAAGTAAAGCATCGAGACAGTTCAGTCTACCGAAAGCTTAAAATGTCAATCTCCCCATTTTTTTTGAAGCCTTTTAGCCCTAAAGCCCCCGTGCAATCTGCGTCAAGCGCTACCCTTTTAATAGCAGCGTTGATTTTACTCACCGCCTGCTCGGGCGGCAGCAAGCGTCCAGAGCCTGCGGCATTGGCAGCCAATGTGCCGCTGATTGGCGTTAAGCAAGCTTGGATCGCGCGGATTGGCGAAGTGCCCGCTGGCGCTGCGCCGTTTGTGGTGGGTAACACCGTGGTCGTCGCCGCAGCAGACGGCACAGTGGCTGCGATTGATGCGGCAAGCGGCCGCGATCTTTGGCGCGGCACTGCAGGCGGCGCGCTTGCCACAGGAGCAGGTTCTGACGGCAAAATAGCTGCGGTCATCACGCGAGATAACGAAATCGTCGCGCTTGATACGGGCAAGCAAATTTGGAAAGCCAAATTGCCTGCGCAAGCCTTTACAGCACCTTTCGTGGCCGGGGCACGCGTCTTTGTGCTGCTGGCCGATCGCTCTGTGCATGCGTTTGATGGCGTAAGCGGCAAAAAGCTCTGGACAAATCAACGCAGCGCGGCAGAGCCACTTGTGCTGTCTAAAGCAGGCACGATGCTCGCTGTAGGCGATACGTTGGTTGTTGGCCAAGGCGGGCGCTTGGTGGGCCTCAATCCTGGCAACGGCAGCGCCCGTTGGGAAGTGCCCATCGCCGCGCCGCGCGGTACGAATGATGTGGAGAGATTGGTGGATATGGTGGGCTCCACATCTCGCATCGGCGATGTGGTGTGTGCTCGCGCATTTCAAGCTGCTGTAGGCTGCGTGAATGCGGCTCGCGGTACGTTGCTTTGGAATAAGCAGGCCAACGGCGCGGAAGGCCTTCATGGCGATGCCAATTCGGTTTTTGGTACAGAGTCTGACGGCAAAGTTGTCGCATGGCGCCGAGCTGACGGCACGAGTGCTTGGACATCGGAGCGTTTGCAATACCGCGCATTGAGTGCGCCTCTCGTTGTGGGCCGCTCTGTGGTCATCGGCGACGGCAATGGCAATTTGCATATGCTCTCGCGCGAAAACGGCTCGCCGCTGAATCGCTTAACAACAGACGGCAGCGCCATCATTGGCAATCCGGTGCTCGCTGGCGATGCGCTGGTGGCTGTGACGAAATCTGGCGGCGTGTTCGGCTTCAGGCCAGAATAGTTTTTCCGTTCCCTTCACTCTCGCCGAACTCCTTCGGCAAGCTCAGGGCGAACGGCTACAGGAAAAGGTCTCTCAATGAAACCCGTGGTGGCCTTGGTCGGCAGACCTAACGTCGGCAAATCGACGCTTTTTAACCGTTTCACGAAAACGCGAGACGCCATCGTGGCTGACTACGCGGGGCTCACGCGTGATCGCCATTACGGAAACGCAAAATTAGGCAACCGCGAATATATCGTGATCGACACCGGCGGTTTCGAGCCCACGGCCGAGAGCGGCATTTTCAAAGAAATGGCCAAGCAAACGCGGCAAGCCGTGGCCGAATGCGATGTCGTGATTTTTGTGGTCGATGCGCGCGATGGCATTTCTGCACAAGATCACGACATTGCAAAATATTTGCGCAAGCTAGGCAAGCCGACCATTTTGGCGGCCAACAAAGCAGAGGGCTTGCAAGCCGGTGCGCAGCTCTCAGAGTTTTTTGAGCTGGGCTTGGGTGAAGTGCGAGCCGTATCAGCGGCACATGGCCAAAATATTCGCCCGCTGATTGAAGAGGCGCTGGATAAGCTGCAGTTGCCCGAAGAGGTTGAAGAAGAGGTTGTTGATCCCGATGTGATCAAGCTGGCTGTGGCAGGCAAGCCCAATGTGGGCAAATCCACCCTCATCAACGTCTGGTTGGGCGAGGAGCGCTTGGTCGCTTTTGATCAGCCGGGCACCACGCGCGACGCAATATCTGTGCCGTTTGAAAAAGGCGGGCAAAAGTTTGAGCTGATCGATACCGCTGGCTTGCGTCGCAAAGGCAAAGTGTTTGAAGCGATTGAGAAATTCTCAGTGGTGAAAACACTGCAAGCGATTGAAAGCGCCCACGTCGTGCTGCTCTTGATCGATGCCAAAGAAGGCGTGACCGATCAAGATGCGCATATTGCAGCCTATTGCCTTGAGGCGGGCAGGGCGCTGGTGATTGCCGTCAACAAATGGGACTCGATTGATGGCTACGAGCGCGAGCTGCTAGATCGATCTATTGAATCGCGTTTGGTTTTCTTAAAATTCGCGGAAATTCACAAAATATCAGCGATCAAGCGCCAAGGCCTTGCGCCCGTGTGGAAATCGATTGCGCATGCCTTTCAATCAAGCTTTCGCAAGATGCCCACGCCCCAGCTCACGCGCATCTTGCTGCAAGCCATTGAAGAGCAAGCGCCGCGTCGTGATGGGCATCGCCGCCCCAAGCCGCGCTATGCGCACCAAGGTGGCCAAAACCCGCCGATCATCATCGTGCATGGCAATATGCTCGATCACATCACTGATGCATGGAAGCGCTTTTTAGAAGGCCGCATTCGCAAAGCTTTTGATCTGGTGGGCACGCCTATGCGCATTGAATTCCGCTCGCAAGACAATCCGTTTGATGAAAAGAAGTAGTTCTAAATTTGTATTAGTTCTAGTTCGTTTTTTATAAAGTCAAGAAATAAACGGGCTTTTACACCTTGGGGGCATTGAACTTTTGCTTTTAGGCCACACTCTGTGATATCGTCAAGTTCCAATAATTACTGGAACACGGAGAATATCGTGAGCAACAACAAAAGCCAACTCTTGCAAGATCCATTCTTGAACCAACTTCGCCGCGAGCATGTGCCTGTATCGATCTATCTGGTCAACGGCATTAAGCTGCAAGGCCAAATCGAATCGTTTGATCAATACGTCGTGTTGCTTCGCAACACAGTGACGCAAATGGTCTATAAACATGCGATATCTACCATCGTGCCTGGTCGTGCTGTGAATTTCAGCACGAGTGAAGACGATGGCGAGCAAGCTGCGCATGCGCCTGCCGCTGCTCCGCAGTAATCGCGCCTGATTTTCCAACTTGGGCATCGCCAAAGAGGCTCCTGACCAGCCAACAAGCAGCAATAAAGTGCTGCTTGTTGGCGTGGATTTTCACGGCCCAAATTTCGATTCAGAGCTCGAAGAGCTTGCTTTGCTTGCGCAGTCAGCAGGCTTAGAGCCTGTTGGTCGACACACCTGCAAGCGTCATGCGCCCGATGCGTCTTTGTTCGTGGGAAGCGGTAAAGCCGATGAGCTCGTGCTGCTGGCTCAGCAATGCGGTGCAAGCGAAATCTTGTTTGACCAAGCGATCAGTCCAGCTCAACAGCGTAATTTAGAGCGGCGCATCGGCATGCCGGTGAATGACCGCATTTTCTTGATTCTTGAGATATTCGCCCAACGAGCCCGCTCACATGAAGGCAAACTGCAAGTTGAGCTTGCCAAACTGCAATACCTATCCACGCGCCTCGTGCGTCGTTGGAGTCACCTAGAGCGCCAAGCTGGCGGCATCGGCGGGCGCGGCGGCCCCGGCGAGACGCAGATGGAGCTGGATCGTCGCATGATTGGCGAATCGATCAAGCGCGTCAAAGCGAGGCTGGATACAGTAAAAAAGCAGCGCAACACGCAGCGCCGGCAGCGCGTGAATGCGAGGCATTTCGGCATCGCGCTGGTTGGCTACACTAATGCTGGTAAGTCTACGGTGTTTAACAAACTCACCAAGGCCAAGGTATATGCCGCTGATCAATTGTTTGCCACGCTTGATCCTACGACACGCAGCATCTATCTGGGCGATGCGCAGCAATCGGTAAGCTTGTCAGACACCGTCGGCTTTATTCGCGATTTGCCGCACAATTTGATTGACGCGTTTGAGGCCACTTTGCAAGAGGCTGCGACTGCGCAATTGCTGCTTCACGTGATTGATTGCTCCAATCCCAACTTCAGCGAACAAATTAAAGAAGTTCAGCTCGTGCTCGGTGAAATTGATGCCTTGCATATCCCGCAACTACTCGTGTTCAACAAGCTAGACTTATTACCGTCCGAGCAGCGCCCGCAAAAGCTGCGTGATTTTTACGAAATTGATGGCAAAAGCATCGAGCGCGTTTTTGTCAGCGCAAAAAGCGGCGAGGGCGGCGGCGAAGGCATGGAAATTTTGCGGACAATATTGGCTAGCCGAGCCGTGCCCACTTGACAGTTTATGATTCCATCCCATATGTTGCCCATGCCCACACTCTCCCCCCGAGCCATATCGCTCTCCATTCAACGTATGTTTTCGCGAATGTTCAATCTGAACGACGGTAAATGGGGGCGCAGCGATGCACCAGCATCTGCACCGACTGATGGCGCTACGCCACCAGCGCAGCCGCCAGCCGCAGCTCCCAGCCCCGCACCGAGCCCGTCGCCTGCGCCAACACCCGCTCCAGCACCCACACCCGGACAGGGCGGCAGTGGCGGCGGCAACAGCGGCGGCCCCAACCAAGGCCCGCCTGATTTAGACGAGCTATGGCGCGATTTCAATCGTAAGCTCGGGGGGCTTTTCGGTGGCAACAAACAAGCCCCAAGAGGCGGCGAGCCCAATTGGAATCGCCATAATCAAAACAACGGCAACAACGGCGGCGGTAGCGGCAACAATGGCGGCTTCCAGCCCGATATGAAATCAGCTGGCATCGGTGCTGGCCTGATCGGCGCAATCGCTGTATTGATCTGGTTAGGCACAGGCTTCTTTATTGTGCAAGAGGGCCAGCAAGCCGTGATTACGCGCTTTGGTGCGCTCAATCGCACGGTCGATGCTGGTTTCAGTTGGCGCATGCCGTATCCCTTCGAGCGGCATGAGACGGTCTCGTTCACGCAAGTGCGCTCTGTCGAAGTCGGGCGTAACAGTGTAGGCGCAGCAACTGGCATCAAAGATTCCTCCATGCTCACCAAAGACGAAAACATCGTTGATGTGCGCTTCACGATTCAATACAACTTGAAGAGCTCTTCGCAATTCCTGTTTGAAAATCGCAGCCCGGATGAGGCGATTGTGAAAGCTGCCGAATCGGCAGTTCGCGAGGTGGTCGGGCGCTTCAACCTGGATGACATCCTTGGCCGTAATAGCGAAGTTTTGCAGCAAGATGTCTTGCGCTCAGTGCAGCAGCAAATGGATCGCTATCAAACCGGCATCAGCGTGCAAAACGTCAACATCCAAAACGTGCAAGCGCCTGAGCAAGTTCAAGCCTCATTTGACGATGCACTCAAAGCTGGGCAAGATCGTGATCGCCTGAAAAATGAAGGCCAAGCCTATGCCAACAATGTGATCCCAGGCGCACGCGGCACAGCTTCTCGCTTGAAGGAAGAATCTGAAGGCTATAAAGCGCGAGTCATCGCGCAAGCCGATGGTGATTCGCAGCGCTTCCGCTCGATCTACACCGAATATGCGAAAGCACCGCAAGTCACGCGTGATCGCATGTATCTCGATACCATGCAGCAAATTTACAGCAACACCACTAAGATTTTGGTTGATTCGCGTGCCGGTAACAACCTGCTCTATCTCCCGCTCGACAAGATCATGCAAATGGGCGGAAATTCTAATGAAACAGCGGTACTACCTGCCGCAAACCCTGCGCCTGCTGCTCCTAATACCTTGGCGCCCAACGCATCGCCCACACCTGCACCCGCCAGCGCCCGCACGGGTCGTGAGCGCGAAGGCCGTTGATCAGGGAGAAAATATTATGAACAGAATTGGTTTAATCGTTTCAGGTTTCTTGTTGCTGCTGGTCATTTTGGCCTCTACGCTTTTTGTGGTCGATCAGCGCCAATTTGGCGTGTTGTATTCATTTGGAAAAATCCAAGAAGTAATTACCGAGCCGGGCTTGCGCTTCAAACTGCCGCAACCGTTTCAAAACGTGGTGTTCTTGGATCGTCGTATCTTGACGTTAGACAGCCCTGAGACGGGCTCTTTGCAAACTGCTGAGAAGAAAAATCTGGTGGTTGATTGGCTCTTGAAGTGGCGCATCTCTGATCCGCAGCAATTTATCCGTACCTTCTCAACAGCCACCAACTTAGCGGGAGCAGAAAGTCGTTTGACTTCGGTTGTGCAAGACGCTTTGAAAAACGAGATCAACTCACGTACAGTACGAGATATTTTGTCCACCGAGCGCGACAAAGTGATGTCTGGAGTGCAAAAGCGCTTGATCGAAGATGCGAAGAATTTCGGTATCGAAATTGTGGATGTACGCATCAAGCGAGTGGATTTCCCAGGTTCGGTGACGGATTCTGTTTACCAGCGCATGCAATCGGAGCGCCGCCAAGTGGCCAACGAGTTGCGCTCCACCGGCGCTGCTGAGGCTGAGAAAATTCGTGCCGATGCAGATCGTCAGCGCGAAGTGATCGTGGCTGAAGCTTACCGCGATGCGCAAAAGATCAAAGGTGATGGTGATGCAAAAGCAGCTGCTTTGTACGCTGATGCGTTTGGCAAAGATGCGCAGTTTGCCCAGTTTTACCGAAGCTTAGAGGCCTACAAGGCAAGTTTCGCTAAAAAGAGTGATGTCATGGTGCTTGATCCGTCGAACGACTTTTTCCGCACCATGCGCAATGGTGGCTCTGGCGGGCAGGGCGTTCCGTCGTTAAGTAAAAAATAAATACTTAGGCAAATCAAGAGCCAATGAGCAGTTTCTTTAAAGCCTTGGCTTTGGTGCTCGTTATTGAAGGCGTGCTGCCTTTCATATCACCTAAAGGCTGGCGAGGTGTGTTTGAAAAGGTACTCAAGCTATCTGACGGCCAAATTCGCTTCTATGGGTTGGGAAGTATGGTTGTGGGTTTGACTTTGCTGTTATTTTTGAGCTGAAATGTCTGGATTTCGGCAAGCCTGAGCTGCGGTGTAACATAAGACAATTAGAAAAACGCACCGTGAACGAACCTCAAAAAAAACCTTTGACGACTTCGCCACTTGCGCAAGCGTCATTTATCGAACAATTTGATTCGCATGGCACTTGGCGCAGAGAGTTCGCTGCGCGCCTAAAGCAGCTGGCTGATTGGCTTGGCAACCATGATTTGATGGATGCATCGATTGCAGAGCGGATGCAGCAGCTGGAAGCGCAGATACGGTCTGACAAAGTGATGGTGGCCTTTGTGGCTGAATTCTCGCGAGGCAAGTCTGAGCTGATTAATGCCATTTTCTTTGCCACTTATGGTCGCCGCATCATGCCCGCCAGCGCTGGTCGCACTACGATGTGCCCGACTGAGCTGGGATGGGATAGCGACATTCCGCCCTGCTTGCGCCTGCTGCCTATTGAGACACGCTTGAAATCGCAATCACTGATGGAATGGCGTCATGCGCCAGATAAATGGATGCGAATCGATCTGGACGTGGACGATCCGGACCAACTGGCCACGGCTTTTGAAAAAGTCTCTGAAGTGGTAAAGGTGAGCAAAGAAGAAGCGAGAGCGTTAGGCTTTTGGCATGACGAAACGCCCGATGACAATCCGCGCCAAGATGCGCAAGGCAATGTAGAGGTGCCGCGCTGGCGGCATGCACTGATCAATATCGCACATCCGCTGCTCAAACAAGGCTTGGTCATTTTGGATACGCCGGGCTTGAACGCGATTGGCGCAGAGCCTGAACTCACCGTCAGTTTGATTCCACAGGCGCATGCTGTGGTGTTTATTTTGGCCGCCGATACGGGCGTGACGAAATCTGATCTCTCGATTTGGAGAGAGCATTTGATCACGGAAGGCACAGATTATTCTTCGCGCCTGGTTGTGCTCAACAAGATCGATACGCTTTGGGATGCATTGTCAACACCTGAACAAATACGTGCGGCAGTCGAGCGTCAGCGCGTTACTTCGGCAGAGATTTTGGGCATACCTGAAGATCAGGTGATCCCAGTGTCTGCCCAAAAAGGCTTGGTCGCTAAAGTGATGGCCGATGATGCACTGCTTCGGGCGAGCCAGTTGCCGCAGCTCGAAAAAGCATTGTCTGAAGGCATGCTGGGGCAGCGCAAGAAAATTCTTCAATCGGCGGTGGCGGGCAGCATCGGTGATCTTCGCGGCGAGGTATCTCGCGTGATTGGCATTCGGCGTCGTGATTTGCAAGAACAGACGCTCGAATTGCATGGGCTGCGCGGTAAAAACGCCAACGTGATCAAGCACATGCGTAGTCGCATAGAAACCGAGCAAGCTGAATTTGATGCCAGTGGCCAGCGAATTCATGCGGTGCGTTCTGTGCATTTGAAGCTGCTGCGAGATGTGTTTACGGCTTTGGGTACGTCCACTCTTCGTGCAGAGTTGCGTCAGCTTAACGAAGCGCTGCGCCAGCCCGGCATCAAGCTAGGCGCAAAAAAGGCCTACGCAGAGACGTTTTCGCGTCTACGCGAAATTTTTGTGCATACCAAATCGCTCAATGGCGAAATTCATAACATGCTGGCCACAAGCTTTCGCCAGCTTAACGCTGAGTTTGGCTTTTCTTTGCAAACACCGCGCGAGCCTGAACTAGCACGCTACCAAAACGACTTAGACGCTGTTGAGCGAAGCCATGCCCAATACCTTGGGATCAGCAATGCGTTCCGCTTGGCCCAACCCGAGTTTGCAGATCGGCTCGTTCGTGCCCTTGCGACCCGCATGCGGGTGATTTTTGAATCTGCATTAGGCGAAGTGGAGTTGTGGAACAAGTCAGCAGCTTCTCAGCTGGATGCGCAGCTCAGAGAGCGACGCAAGAATTTCGCTAAACGCTTAGAAGCGATTGAGCGCATTCAAAATGCTGCGGTCACTCTTGATGATCGAATTGATGAGCTCGATTCACAGGATGTCCGAACCGTCGCACTTGATGCCAAGCTCTCGAAGATCACTGCTTTACTGATGGATGCACCGCCTTTGTCAGCCGATGGCGATGAAGGCATTGTGTCTCAGTTTCCCGAAACACTACTATCTGCATCCGCTTAAGTGGAGATGGTGGCTTGCATGAGGGGAGCCCGAGCCGATGAAGGCGAATGAAGATGTGTCTTTTGCTTCTAAGCTTTTAACGTGGCATAAAGCGCATGGCCGCAAAGGCTTGCCGTGGCAAAACACGATTGATCCTTATCGCGTGTGGCTCAGTGAAATCATGCTGCAGCAGACGCAGGTGATGACCGTGATGGATTACTACACGCGGTTTTTGCAGTGCTTTCCAACCGTTGGCGATCTTGCTGCTGCGCCTGCCGACGATGTGCTCGCGCTTTGGGCCGGTTTGGGTTATTACTCGCGTGCGCGCAATCTGCATGCATGCGCGCAAGCTGTGGTTGATCGATACGGTGGTACGTTTCCAAAGAGCGCCGAACTTTTACAGACCTTGCCAGGCATCGGCCCATCGACTGCTGCCGCAATTGCTTCCTTTTGCTTCGGCGAGCGCGTCGCGATTCTCGACGGCAATGTCAAACGAGTGCTCACGCGGGTGAGCGGGTTTGACAAAGATATCGCTGTATTGAAGAACGAGCGAGAGCTGCTCACCATCGCGACAGATTTGCTACCAAAGCGAAATTTGTCCAGCACGATGCCGCGCTACACGCAAGCCATCATGGATCTCGGAGCAACGGTCTGCACGCCGCGCCAACCAAAATGCGATGCTTGTCCGATGGCCAATCTATGCATTGCTAAGGCGCATAGCAGAGTGCAAGACTATCCAGTTAAAAAAAGAAAGCTCAAGCGCAGTAGTCAATCGCTGTGGTTACTTTTGGCGCAGCGCTCTGGCGGCGCTGTGCTGCTTAAAAAGCGCCCTACACCGGGTGTGTGGGCGGGCTTGTATTGTTTGCCTTTGTTTGATAGTTTGGAGGCTTTGGAGGCGAGCTTGTCGAAAAAGCAGCAAGCGGCACTGAGGGCCATGCCGCCGTTTATCCATGTGCTGACGCATAAAGACTTGCATCTCCATGTCATGGATTTGGCGGCAGATTCGTCAGATTTGAACTCAGGGGAGTGGATCACGAACTGGCGCATGGTTGGGTTACCTGCACCTATCAAAAAACTACTGTTATCTCAGTGATGCTCCTGAAATAATAGCGCTAAGCGCAATCCTGATATGACCTAGAGGCCTATTTGATTAAGAATTTAGCATGATGGGTCGTCAGCACACACAAAGCCTTTGACACGATTGATTGCTGCTACCCGCTATGATCTAGATATGACATCAACACTAGCTTTCAGTAAACCATTAAGCGGGTTTTCTTATTCGCACACCACGTTTGAAAACTTGGTCGATTTGGCGCTCGCCCATGCCAAGAAACTTGGCGCAACTGATGCGGCTGCTGAGGCCTCGGAAGGCAGTGGGCTATCTGTCTCTGCGCGCTTGGGAAAACTAGAAAATGTCGAGCGCAATCGCGATAAATCTCTTGGCGTCACAGTCTATGTGGGCAAGCGGCGCGGCAACGCCAGCACCTCTGATTTCTCTGACGCGGCCATCGCGCAAACTGTGCAAGCGGCATTTGATATTGCGCGTTTCACGGCGGAAGACCCGGTGGCTGGCCTGCCTGATTTGCAGGACGTTGCCACGAGTTACCCTGATCTGGATCTCTTTCATCCCTGGGCTTTGACCAGCGAAGCTGCATTGGAGTTGGCGCTGCGCTGCGAAGAAGCTGCTTTGAAAACAGACAAGCGCATCACCAACAGCGAAGGCGCGGGCGTATCGGCGCAGCAGAGCCACTTTTTTGCTGGGCACATGCGCAATGGGAGGATGGGCTTTCGCGGTGGCTATGCCTCCAGCCGCCATTCAATGAGCGTGGCGCCGATTGCCGGCAAGGGCGATGGTATGCAGCGCGATTATTGGTACAGCTCTGAGCGCAATGCTTGCGATATGGCAAGCCCCGACGAAGTGGGTCAATATGCTGCGCAGAGAGCTTTGTCGCGCTTGAAAGCGCGAAAGACATCAACAACGCAATGCCCTGTGCTTTTTGAATCGCCGCTTGCTGCTGGCTTGCTCGGCAGTTATGTGCAGGCCACCAGTGGCGGAGCGTTGTATCGCAAGAGCTCATTCTTGCTCGATTCGCTGGGCAAGCAAGTCTTGCCTAAGCACATTGATATCGCAGAAGATCCGCATGTGATGGGCGGCAAAGCCAGTGCGCCGTTTGACGAGGAGGGCGTGAAGACGCACGCTCGCAAAGTTGTTGAAGGCGGCAAAGTGGGCGGATATTTTCTCTCCACGTATTCCGCTCGCAAGCTTGGCATGCGGACCACCGGCAACGCCGGCGGTTCACATAATCTCACGCTTACCTCTCGGTTAACGCGCAGCAGCGACGATCTCGATGCCATGCTGCAAAAGCTCGGCACGGGCCTCTTCGTGATCGAACTCATGGGCCAAGGCGTTAATTACGTGACGGGCGATTATTCGCGCGGTGCAACCGGTTTTTGGGTAGAAAAAGGCCGCATCGCCTATCCCGTACAAGAGATCACGATTGCCAGCAACATGAAAGATATGTTGAAAGGCATTGAAGCTGTTGGCTCAGATGCCTATACGTTCGGCGGCAAGCGCACAGGATCAATTTTGATCAACCGAATGAAAGTGGCGGGGAATTAAAGCGCTTTGAAAAAGACGGTTCTGTATCTCGACACTGCCTCATGATTGTGAAGAAAATTAAGCCTTATCGCCCGTATTTACTGCGCAGAGTGCTATTGAAATAGTAGTACCTTGGGTTTGAAACATGGCAACCAAAGACAAGATGTCAATTTCTGTTTTATGTGACTATTGCTAATGGATGAAGCGGTACATGCCACGCTATACAAAATATCTTAGACGAATGTTCTTCATCTTTTTTATGCCTTTCCCGGTGGCTATCCTGATCGGAACAGTTTTTGTTTTGGTGATGCAATCAAGACTCGATGTTGTCTTACTGCGATGGGCTGCAATAGCCGTTTTTTTGATCATTTACGTGCCTTTTGCGTACCAAATCTACAAGAACGGTTTTTCTGTCGGCAACACTCGAATAGATAAATGAGAAATCACAAGTTGCAACTTGAAGCCAAGCTGGCGAGATTCGCGATCAGTTATTTTGTTATAGCGGTTTGATTCCACCAAAAATATGATTTCGATAGCGCTACACGCAGTGACTACGGATGATAAAGCCAAAAGTTCTTCAAAATCGAAACGACGCGCCAACCCAGCCTATCCGCTGCGCGATGGGCATGAAAAAGCGAAGGCTGTCCTCGGTCGAGCGCGGCAAACCATGCACAGAGCACTACAAAAAGTCGCAGCTCGGAGCTTGCGGGTGGGAGTGCAACACAAGGACAGGCTTTGGTTTATCGGGCACGTCGCGTGGCAGGTGATTGGGTGGCGTGAGACGGTTGTGGTGCGAACCCTTCGACAAGCTCAGGGCGAACGGATTTTTTATGCAAGCCCTTCGACACCTCAGGGCAAACGGGTTTTACTCAGAGCAAACGATGGAGGGGCGGGCGGCGTGGAACTTAGGGTTAGTGCGGGCTAACCATGCTATAATCATGGGCTCTGCTGGAATAAGCCAGTAGTCAACTCAATCAATGAGGTTTCTTATGTACGCGGTCGTAAAAACCGGTGGTAAACAATACAAAGTTGCTCCCGGCCAAAAATTTAAAGTAGAACAGATCGCTGCGAACATAGGCCAAGAGATTGTGCTGGATCAAATTTTCGCTGTCAGCAATGGCACTGATCTTTTAATTGGCGCACCCTTGGTTCCTGGCGCAGCAATCAAAGCCACCATCGTGGCACATGGCAGGGGCGATAAGGTCCGCATTTTCAAAATGCGCCGCCGTAAGCACTACCAAAAGCGCCAAGGCCATCGCCAAAATTACACAGAGCTGTATATTGCCGAAATCACCGACGGTAAAGGCGGCAGCATGAAAGCTGCTGCAGCAGCCGTGATCGCTGTGGCTCAAAAAGCCGGCAAAGATGACATCGAAATCATCGAAGGCATCGGCCCGAAGATTGCGGCAGTGTTGGCCACCAACGGCATCACTACTTTTGCCAAGCTCGCAGACGCGAAAGCCGAAGACATGACCGCCATGCTCAAAGCATCGGGCGGCCGCTTCAGCTTGGCCAATCCATCGTCATGGGCACAGCAAGCTGCTTTGCTTCGCGATGGCAAGATGGAAGAATTCCAGAAGCTGTGTGACGAACTCGTCGGCGGCGTGAAGAAATAAGGAGCATCTAGTCATGGCACAGAAAAAAGGCGGCGGCTCGACGCGAAACGGGCGTGATTCACAGCCCAAAATGCTTGGCGTAAAAGCTTTCGGTGGCGAGCTGGTGACAGCTGGCTCTATCATCGTTCGACAGCGTGGCACGAAGTTCCATCCCGGTGTGAACGTGGGCATCGGCAAAGATCACAGCTTGTTTGCCTTGGCACACGGCCACGTGAGCTTCACCCATAAAGGCGCTTTGAACAAGCACACCGTGAACATCACGGCAGCAGCTTAAAGCTCTTTCGCTCTCAAAAAGCCCCGCTTGTCGGGGCTTTTTTAATACTAAGATTTAAATAACGGACGCGAAAGACGCAAAAGTTACGCGAAAGACGCGAAAAAGAAAATGCAGACAACACTACATTTGTTTTGAAGTTGCTTTTTTTCATTTTTTCTTTGGTATTTTTTTGCGTCTTTCGCGTATCCTTCGCGCCTTTCGCGTCCGGTCTTGAATTGTCTTTAAACTCCAATCACCATGAAATTCGTTGACGAAGCTTTTATCGACATTGCCGCCGGCGATGGTGGCAATGGCTGCGTGTCGTTTCGCCACGAAAAATACAAAGAATTCGGCGGGCCGAATGGTGGCGACGGCGGGCGAGGTGGCAACGTGTATGCCGTGGCGGATGACAATCTGAATACCTTGGTGGATTACCGCTTCTCGCGTCGCTACGACGCCAAACGCGGTGAGAACGGCATGGGCTCTGATATGTTTGGCGCGGCGGGTGACGATATTGTGCTGAAAATGCCCGTGGGTACGATCATCTCCGATGCTGAGAGCGGCGATGTGATCATGGAGTTGCTGGAAGTAGGCGAGCGGCGCATGTTGGCTAAAGGCGGCGATGGCGGCTACGGCAATATGCGATTTAAGAGCTCGATCAACCGCGCGCCGCGCCAGAAAACGCCGGGTGGCTTGGGTGATCGCAAAGAGCTCAAGCTTGAATTGAAAGTGCTCGCCGATGTGGGCTTGCTCGGCATGCCCAATGCGGGGAAATCTACACTGATTGCCTCGATCTCGAATGCGCGCCCGAAGATTGCGGATTACCCATTCACCACGCTGCATCCCAATCTTGGCGTCGTTCGCGTCGGGCCGGAGCAGAGCTTTGTGGTGGCCGATGTGCCGGGCTTGATTGAAGGCGCGAGCGAAGGCGCTGGCCTGGGCCATCAATTTTTGCGGCATTTGCAGCGCACGCGTTTGCTGCTGCACGTCATTGACATGGCGCCGTTTGACGATGCTGTTGATCCCGTGGCGCAGGCCAAAGCGATTGTGGGCGAGTTGAAAAAATACGATGATGAGTTGTATGCCAAGCCGCGCTGGTTGGTGCTCAATAAGCTCGATATGGTGCCTGCTGAGGAGCGCGAATCTCGCATCAAAGATTTTGTGAAGCGCTATCGTACTGCGCTCAAAATCAAAGCCAAAGATTCACTGCCCGTGTTTGAGATTTCTGCGCTCGCGAGACAAGGCCTAGAGCCGCTCACGAGAGAAATTTATGGCCATGTCAAGCGTGTGCATGAAGCTTCTAAGCCGGTGGTAGAAATCGATCCACGCTTTGCAGACGCGCAGGATTAAGCTATAAAAACATAGCGCCTCACGCAGTATCTACGGGCTAAAACCTCATATTCCCTTAAAAATGATCGAGCAATCACTATCTATTGATGCCCAACAGTCTTTGCGCAAGGCGCGCAGGATTGTTGTAAAAGTGGGCTCTAGCTTGGTGACGAACGAAGGTCGCGGTTTGCATGAGGAAGCTATAGCGCAGTGGTGCGAGCAGCTTGCGGCTTTGGTCAAAGATGGCCGCGAAGTCGTGATGGTGTCTAGCGGTGCGATTGCCGAGGGTATGAAGCGGCTAGGGTGGGCAACGCGGCCCAAAGACGTCTCGCAGCAGCAAGCAGCCGCTGCTGTGGGCCAGATGGGCTTGGTGCAAATGTATGAGACTAAGCTGCGCGACCAAGGTTTAACCAGCGCCCAAGTGTTGCTAACGCATGCTGATTTGGCTGACCGTGAGCGTTATTTGAATGCTCGGTCAACCATACTCACGTTGCTTTCGCACAAAGTGATTCCCGTGATTAACGAAAACGACACAGTGGTCAACGACGAGATCAAGTTTGGCGATAACGACACTTTAGGCGCGTTGGTGGCGAACCTCGTTGATGCCGATTTGTACGTGATTCTCACCGATCAAAAAGGCCTGTACACGGCTGATCCGCGCAAAGATCCAGATGCTGCGTTCGTCCACATTGCAAAGGCGGGCGATCCAAGCTTGGAGAAGATGGCTGGCGGTGTGGGATCAAGCATCGGCAAAGGCGGCATGATCACCAAAATCCTTGCTGCCAAGCGCGCTGCGGGCTCGGGCGCGAGCACCGTGATCGCTTGGGGGCGTGAGCCAAATGCTTTGATTCGCCTTAGTCAAGGCGAGCTCATAGGCACTTTGCTCGTGGCGCAAACTGCCAAGCAGCAAGCTCGCAAACAATGGATGGCGGATCATTTGCAACTTGCGGGTAGCGTCACAGTCGATGCAGGCGCGGCTACTCGTATGCAAGGCGGCAAAGTGAGCCTGCTGCCCGTGGGCATGACGGCAGTACAGGGCGATTTTTCGCGTGGCGATGTGATAGCTATTGTGGATACACAGGGCAATGAGATTGCTCGCGGCTTGGCAAACTATGCAGCTGCTGAAGCGAGATTGATTTGCCGCAAGGCGTCTTCAGAATTTGAAGCGCTGCTGGGATACACAGCCGAATCAGAGATGGTACACAGAGACAATCTGGTGCTCAAGAGCGCCTGACAGTTTTCAAGCAGAGCCACATGATGGTGCTGTGTAAAAAGATTACGGCCGAATTGCAGCGCCCGCGTTGAGCTTGCGAATTGCGTCAGCTGCTGTTAAGGGCGGTGCGGCGCCATCACACATACCTTGCCTAGCTAACGTTTCGGGATGCCTTGAGCTGCCCGTTTGACGAAGCGATGTCCAACTCGAGTCGCTGGCCATGACCCAGCCACTGCCAGGATTGTGCCGCGCGTAGCGACGAAATTCTGCCTTGTTACAACGAATGCCTTCGTACATTGCGTTGACCACACCCGAGGCCGATTGCGCCACAACGACATAACGAGTGATGCCATCCGGGGTGATTTTGACTGTGGCAGGATCAACGCCCCACTTGAGCTGCGATTGCACGGACATTTCCACAGACACTAGTCGCTTGAGATCAAACGCAGGCGGTGTGGGCACTTCGCTTTCTTTCCAATCCGGATCGTCAGCGATGAATTGTGCGGATGCCATGCTGCACGCTGCCAGCAGAAAGGCGCCTGTTAAAAACTGCTTAATCATGATGCTTCTCACCTAAATCATCGTGATGGTCTTGCGGTTCATCATGAGGATGGTTTGCTATAAAGGCCTGCGCTGGATCTTGGTCGTAGTGCTCGGTCGGATGCGGATCAAAGCTTGCGCCGGGCGGCAGCTCCAGATCGCTAGAGCGAGCTAGCCGTTCGCGGCCAGCCTCTGAAGATCCATGAAAACTACTGAAATTGCCAAAAGGCCGGCGGCGCTGCGCAGGATGCTCAAACACCAAATCAGCCGGTTGGCTGGGCCGCGCTTCGCGATCGAAATCACGCGAGACATCTCGTTGCCAGCGATGATCGCCAAAAGGCAAATAGCGCGAGAGCTCATTGAGCGCCATTTTGTAAACGCCGCGTTTGAATTCCACCACCAAATCCAGCGGCACCCAATAGTCATTCCAACGCCAAGCATCAAACTCAGGATGATCCGTTGCGCGCAAATTCAAATCCCAGTCGTTGCCGACCAGCTGGAGCAAAAACCAAATTTGCTTTTGGCCACGGTAATGGCCGCGATGTTCGCGCTTAATAAAACGATCCGGCACCTCATAGCGCAACCAGTCGCGTGTCCGCGCCACAATCTGCACATGAGCGGGTTGCAGGCCCACCTCTTCATGCAGCTCGCGAAACATCGCTTGCTCCGGGTTCTCCCCCCGGTCGATGCCGCCTTGCGGAAACTGCCAGGAATGGGTGCGAAT